>JAFACJ010000721.1 GCA_023425615.1 Actinomycetes bacterium | reverse complement strand
GGCCTGCGCGAGCGGCTGGCGCGGCTGCTGGACGCCGTCAGCGGGCCTCAGGTGTCCTGAGCCTCCCACTCCTCGTTGCGCTCCTGTGCGGTCGCCAGGGCGTGCTGCGCCTGCTCCCGGGTGTCGTAGGGGCCCATGCGGACCCGGTCGGGGCAGCCGGGCCCCTCCTCGACCCGCATGTGGCGCAGGCAGAAAAACCAGTGTCCCTCATCAGCCATGATCACCCCTCCGTCCTGATTCCTGCCCAGAGTCGGGCATCTAAACTCTCTTCCCATGACGACGACGTATCTCACGCCCGGCAAGGTCTCGCCTCCGCGCAAGGTGCCGGCGAACATCGTGCGGCCCGAGTACGTCGGGAAGAAGGCTCCCAAGACCGGTGAACCCGACGTCAAGTCGCCCGAGATCATCGAGGCCATGCGGGTGGCGGGCCGGATCGCCGGGCAGGCGCTGGCCGAAGTCGGCCGTGCCGTCCGCCCCGGGATCACCACCGACGAACTCGACAGCATCGGCCACGAGTTCCTGCTCGACCACGGCGCCTACCCCTCCACCCTGGGCTACCGCGGCTACCCCAAGTCGCTGTGCACGTCCATCAACGAGGTGATCTGCCACGGCATCCCCGATGACACGGTCCTGCGCGACGGCGACATCGTCAACGTCGACATCACCGCGTTCATCGGCGGCGTCCACGGCGACACCGACGCCACGTTCCTGGTCGGCGACGTGGACGAGGAGTCGCGGCTGCTGGTGGAGCGCACCCGCGAGGCCATGATGCGCGGCATCAAGGCGGTGCGCCCCGGCCGCGCCGTCAATGTGATCGGCAGGGTGATCGAGGCCTACGCCCGCCGCTTCGGCTACGGGGTGGTGCGCGACTTCACCGGCCACGGCATCGGCACCACGTTCCACTCGGGGCTGGTCATCCCGCACTACGACGACCCGCACGCCACCAAGGTCATCGAGCCGGGCATGACCTTCACCATCGAGCCGATGCTCACCCTGGGCACCCACGACTACGACATGTGGGACGACGGCTGGACGGTGGTCACCAAGGACCGCAGGCGGACCGCGCAGTTCGAGCACACGGTCCTGGTCACCGAGACGGGTCCGGAGATCCTCACCCTGCCGTGACGGCGCCATGGCCGCCGGCGCCGGACCGCCGGGACAATCCCGGCCAAACGGCGCGGCGGTCGTGCCTTTCCCGAACTGCACGGGCGATAATCCGCCCGTGCAGAACTTCGAGGTGCATGCCGCATGATGGGCCCGACCCACGCCCTGTCGGGAGCCGTGGCCTGGCTGGCCGCCGTCCCGCTCCTGCAGAACGCCGACCTGATGCAGGGGTACGCCGTCCATCTGTCGGCGGGGCAGATCGCCGCCGGGACGATCGTGTGCGCGGGCGCCGCGATGCTGCCCGACATCGACCACCACGACGGCACCATCGCCAACACCTTCGGCGTCTTCACCCAGGTGCTGTGCCGTGCCGTCGGCAAGATCTCCGGCGGGCACCGGCACGCCACCCACTCGATCCTGTTCGCCGTCGGCGCCGGGTTCGGCGCCGACTGGCTGGCGACGCACTACGAGCCTGCCTGGTGGGTGCTGCTGTTCTTGCTGGTGGGTCTCGGGCTGCGCGGGCTGGGCATCAGGATCGACGCCAACGACGCCTACACCGGGGCGCTGAACGCGCTGGCCGCCGCGGCGCTGGTCTACTGGGTGCACGACGTCGACATGGACTGGGCGGGCTACGCGGTGGCGCTGGGCTGCCTTGCCCATCTGGCCGGCGACTGCTGCACACCGCGCGGCTGCCCGCTGCTGTGGCCGGTCCCCTGGCGGATGGGCGTGGCACTGATCCCGCGGACGAACGGCAAGGCCGAGAAGTGGGTGATCACCCCGCTCCTCACCCTGGGGGTGGTGATCCTCGCCGTCCGTACCGCGGTGGGCGATGAGATCACGGACTGGCTGCAGAGCAAGGCCTGAGAGAGCGGGCCCGGCTCGGCCGGCTCAGTCCTTGACGGTCACCGCGTGGAGGGAGAGGTCCACCTTCTGGGCCTCATCGGAGCAGCTGCACTGACCGCAGCCCGGCAAAATGTCCATGCCTTCACCGTTCCTTCCGAATCATCCGGTTTGTCACGGCATGACACTTCGAGCGTACGTGCGGGATCCGTAAAAGGTCAGTGCCATGGCGTGGCAAATCTCTGGTCGAGATGTGCCGTTCTCCCTGTCCTTCCCGGTAGGCGGGGAACACAGCGGCTGTGGGGAGACGAGAGTTCTGTGTGGCCGGCCTTGTCGTCGTGCTGCTGACCGGGTGCGCCGGAAGCGGCCGCGGCCACCACGAGACGACGATGGCGCGGACCGTCACGCCCGAGGTGCCGCCCGCCGCCACCGACCTCGAGGACGCCTACACCCGGATCGTCGCGGCGGTGCTGCCGTCCGTCGTGCAGATCAACACCGACCAGGGCGAGGGGTCGGGCGTCGTCTTCGACTCCCAGGGCGACATCGTCACCAACGCGCACGTGGTGGCCGGGGCGCGGAGCCTGAAGGTGGTGCCCTCCAGCGGCGGCAGCCCGCTGAACGCCCAGCTCGTGGGCACCTTCACCGCGGGCGACCTGGCCGTGGTCAGGGTCCAGGGCGCCACCCTGCGCCCGGCCTCCTTCGGCGACTCCACCTCGCTGCGGGTCGGGCAGCTCGTCCTGGCCATGGGCAGCCCGCTCGGCCTGTCGGGCAGCGTCACCAACGGCATCATCTCGGCGACCGGGCGGACGCTGTCCTCCCAGCGCGAGGGCGCCTTCCCCGGCGCCACCCTCTCCAACGCGGTGCAGACCAGCGCCGCCATCAACCCCGGCAACAGCGGCGGCGCGCTGGTCACCCTGGACGGCAAGGTCATCGGCATCCCGACGCTGGTCGCCGGCACCACCTCGGGCACTCCGGCGGCCGGCATCGGCTTCGCCATCCCCAGCGACACCGTGCGCACCATCGCGCCCCAGCTCATCGCCTCCGGCCGGGTCACCAAATCGGGGCGCGCGGCGCTGGGCGTCACCATCGCGCAGACCTTCGACAGCGGCACGGGCGAGCCGGGCGGGGTGGCGGTCGTCTCGGTGACCGCGGGCGGCCCCTCGGCCGAGGCGGGACTGCGCAAGGGCGACGTCATCATCGCGGTCAACGGGAAGGAGACGCTGACGACCACCGCGCTCGCCGAGTCCCTGGCCGACCTCAAGGTCGACCAGACCGTCCCGGTGAAGATCCGGCGCGACGGGGCCGAGCAGACGGTTCAGGTGAAGCTGGGCGAACTTCCCGGAAGTTGATTTTCTTCCCCATATCCCGAACACCCACGAGAACGACAGCGTCGGTGAATAATGCGCTAGCCGTTACTCAGAGGGGATGTGGGATGTTCGGGGTGGTAAGACCCTGTCGGCATGGTATGTGCACGACGCTCTTCAAGGACTGGATGGCCCATCTGTGCGGCTTGTGCCTCACCCTGCGCGATGAGCACGGGCACCGGGCGCGGCTGGTGACCAACTACGACGGGCTGCTGGTCTCGGTGCTGGTCGAGGCGCAGTCGGCCGCCGCCTCCCCGCGCCGTAAGGCGGGCCGGTGCGCGCTGCGCGGCTTCCGCGGCGCCGAGGTCGTCACCGCGCAGGCCGAGGGCGCGCGCCTGGCAGCCGCGGTGTCGC
>JAFACJ010000902.1 GCA_023425615.1 Actinomycetes bacterium | reverse complement strand
TTCCGCGGGCTCATGTCCGGGCGCAACACCGGCAAGGTGATCGTGCGCGTCGCACGCGGGTGACCCGGCCCGCCCACCCTTGACCCTGATACATCAGACAAATATGGTCTTAAGCTGGAACGCCGTTCCGTAATCTGGAACGCCCGGAAGCTGGAGGCCCTCATGCGCACACCCCTCGGCACGGCCGAAGCAATGCTCAACGCCGTCATCGACAAGGACGTGGACGGCGTCCTGGCGACCTTCTCCCCCGCCGACGACGCCTACGTCTTCGTCGAAGGGCCCCGCTGGACCACGCACGGCGGCGACCGCATCGCCGAGGGGTGGCGCGCCTACTTCAGGTCCCCGGTCGGCATCACCGCGTTCCGCTGGGTCGAGGGCCCGTTCGTCTGGGAGAGCGACGCCCTCGCGCAGGTCTGCGGCGTCATCGACTACGACATCGTCGGCGACGGCAAGGCCGGCCGCCTGCGCATGCGGATGACCTGGCTGGTGCGCCGGGAGGACGGCGAGTGGCGCATCGTCCACGAGCACGGCTCCCAGCCGCTGGAGGACCCCTACGGCGCCGGCGACTGGTGGCCCGAGGGCGCCAACCCCCTGTCCTGAACCGGGGAGGAGCACCCATGATCAGCGAACTGCGGGCGGCGACGGTGTCCGTGGCGGACCTGGACCGCTCATGCGCCTTCTACCAGCACGCGTTCGCCTACACGAGGCTCGCCGAGGCGGAGGTCTGCGGCCGCGAAGCCGAACTCCTCTGGCAGATGCCCTCCGGACTCACCGGCCGCACGGCCGTGCTGGGCCCGGAGGGCGCCACCACCGGGCTGCTCCGGCTGGTGGAGTTCGACGCGCCCGGGGAGCCGTACTGGGGCGACTACTCGCGGGCCCAGGACTACGGGCACTACGCCCTCAACATCCGGGTGGGCGACATCCGCGCCGCCGTCGCCCGGCTGCGCGAGGCCGGGGGCCGCAGCAAGTCCGAGCCGTCGCACTGGACGGTGTCGGCGGACCTGTCCGCCTGGGACTCGCTGTCCTACGACCCCGACGGCAACGTGCTCGACGTCTTCCAGCTGGAGCCCGCCGAAGGGACGCCCCTCGCGGACTACGACGGGCGTCCGAGCCCGTTGCAGACCGTCGCGATCCATGTCTCCGACGCCCGCGCCTCCGCGGACTTCTACTCCGCGCTCGGCTACGTCCAGCTCTACGACAAGCTGGTCGAGGACATGGAGTCCTTCTTCCGGCTGCCGCCGGGGACCGGCCTGCGCAACATCAACCTGTACTCCCCGGACAGCCCGACGACCGGCCGGGTGGAACTCGCCCAGTACGTCGGGTTCCCCGGAGTCCAGCAGCGCGACCGCGCGGTGCCGCCCCGGCTGGGGATCCTGTCCGTCTCGCTGGCCACCGACGACCTCGCGGCCGCCTCCGCGCTGGTCACCGGGCTCGGCGGCGCTCCGGTGTGCCCGGCGGTCGCACTGGACCTGCCGCCGTTCGGTCACGTGCTCGCCCGGTCCTTCTTCGGGCCGGACGGCGAGGTCCTGGAGTTCCACCAGCGCCGGTGACGGCGCCACGCGGCCACGCGGGACGCCGAAGGGGCCCGCTCGCCTCCGTGAGGACGAGCGGGCCCCTTCCGCGTGCGGGACCGGTCCCGGGATCAGTTCTTGATCTCGACGGTGTGCCAGCCCTTGTCGTCCTTCTTCCACTGGTAGACGTGGATGTCGTCGAGCCCGAAGAACTCGTGCTTGTCGATCTTGATGGAGTTGCCGGACGGGGTCTCGGTGTCCGGGATGTCGATCTCCTCCAGCGCGGCGGCGACCGCGTCGGGGTCGAGCGACTTGGCCTGATCGGCCGCCTTCGTGTAGGCGAGCACGCAGTCCGCGGCGATCTCGGCGGCCTTGGGCGACTCGGCGCCGGTCTTGGGACCGGTGTTCTTGCCGAACCGCTTCTCGATCTCCTCGATGTGCCGCCGGTATCCCGGCCGCCACGTGTCACGGGCCTCCCGGCCCGGGTAGGGGTAGTAGGTGGCGCTGAAGAGCGTGCCGTCGGCGGCGTCGCCGGCGGCCTCCACGAACGAGATGTTGCGGACGCCCGAGCCGCCCACGACCAGGCCCTTGTAGCCCGCCTCGTTCGTCGCGGCCATGGTCTTGGCGCCGCTGGAGGAGTTGGAGATCCAGATCGCCCCGGCGTCCTTGAGCTTGTCGACGTACGGCCGGTGCGACTGGTCGTCGGCACGGGTGGCCTGGAAGCCCTTCCAGGCCAGGCCCGCCGCCTCCGCCTGCTTCTTGATCTCGTCCGCGGTGTTCTTCCCCGCGTCGTCGCCCTCGTAGATGACGCCGATCGAGGTGACGCCCTCCTCCTTCAGATGCGCGATCATCTTCGCGACGTCGAGGCTGACCGGGTCCTGGGCGCGGAATCCGTACTTGAGGCCGCTGAAGTCGCCGGTGGCGACCATGGGCTGGCAGTTGATCTTCTTGCCGTTCTCGAAGCCGCCCTTCGCCGCGTTGTAGAAGGCGGTCAGCGCCGGGCCCACCACCAGGCCGACGCTCGCGTCACCGGAGAACTCGTTGGCGGCCTGCACCGCCTTGGCCGGGTCGAGCCCGGAGTCGCGGACCACCAGTTCGAGCTTGGCGCCGCCGAGCCCGCCCGCGGCGTTCAGCCTGTCGATCTCGACCTTCACCGAGTTCTCCAGGGAGATGCCCGCGACGGCGAACGGACCGGTCATCGGGCCGATCAGCCCGACCTTCACCACGGGCTTGCCCGCGCTCCATCCGTTGCCTGAGGACTCCTGCGTCACTCCGGCTCGTTCTTCCTTGCTCGCGCAGGCCGTGAGCAGCAGGGCGGCGCCGAGCAGCGCCGCACATTTATATCCGGCTTTGACGGACATAGGGGGTATTTCCTCTCAGGTCATGCATGAAGCGCGGGCCGAGCTCTCCGGCCCGCGAGATCAGGACTGGGGCGTCACGTCCGTGATGAACCA
>JAFACJ010000690.1 GCA_023425615.1 Actinomycetes bacterium | reverse complement strand
GGGTGGGGGCTGGTCTCGATGAAGAGGGTGTGTCCGTCGTCGTGGAGTCTTTGGATGGTCTCTTGGAAGCGGACGGTGTTGCGGAGGTTGGTGTACCAGTAGGTGGCGTCGAGGTCGGTTCCGTTGATCGGTTCGGTGGTGACGGTGGAGTACAGGGGGGTGTGGGCGGGTCCGGGGGTGATGTCGGTCAGGTCGGTCAGGAGTTGTTCTCGGAGGGTTTCGACGTGTGTGGAGTGGGAGGCGTAGTCCACGGGGATGCGCCGGGCGTGGATTCCCTTGCCCTCGCAGCGCTCCAGCAGCACCCGGACGGATTCGGCAGCTCCCGAGACGATCGTGGTCTCGGGGCCGTTGACGGCCGCGATGGACACGTCCCCTTCGAGCAGTTCCCGGACCTGGTCGGCGGGCAGGGACAGCGAGGCCATCGCGCCGGTCCCGGCCAGGGCGGTCAGGGTCTTGCTGCGCAGTGCGACGACCTTGGCGGCGTCGGCGAGGCTGAGTGCTCCGCTGATGTGGGCCGCGGCGATCTCTCCTTGGGAGTGGCCGATGACGGCGTCGGGATGGACGCCGTGGTGTTTCCAGGTCTCGGCGAGGGCGACCATCACCGCGAACAGGGCGGGCTGCACCACGTCCACCCGCGATAGGGCCTCCTCGTCGCCGAGGATGTCCAGGAGGGACCAGTCGGTGTGGGGGGCGAGCGCGGCGGCGCACTCCTCCAGCTTCGCGGCGAACACCGGGGAGGTCTGGAGCAGGCCGCGTCCCATCCCGGCCCACTGCGCGCCCTGGCCGGGGAAGACGAACACGGTCTTCCCCGAGGTGTCGGCACGGCCGCGCACGACCTGCGGGGCGGTCTCCCCTCGGGCGAGCGCCTCCAGCCCCGCCGCGAGGGTCTCCCGGTCGGCTCCGAGCACGACGGCGCGCTCGTCGAAGGAGGTCCGCGTCGCCGCCAGCGCGTACCCCACGTCGACGGGCCGGGCGTCCGTCTCGTGTCCGGCCAGCCGGGCGGCCTGCGCTCCCAGGGCCCTGGGCGTACGGGCCGAGAGCGGCCACGGCACCGTGGCACCGGGCACGCCGTCTTCCGCGGCGGCCCTGCCGGTGCCGGGCGGCTGTTCGAGGATGACGTGGGCGTTGGTGCCGCTGACCCCGAAGGCCGAGACGGCGGCGCGGCGTGGCCGTCCTTGCTCGGGCCAGGAGCGGGGTTCGGTGAGGAGTTCCACCTTGCCGGAGGACCAGTCGACGTGCGGGGTCGGCTCGTCGATGTGGAGGGTCCGCGGCAGCACTCCGTGGGAGAGGGCCTGGACCATCTTGATGATGCCCGCGGCTCCCGCGGCGGCCTGGGTGTGGCCGATGTTCGACTTCAGGGAGCCCAGCCACAGCGGTTCGCCGCGGTCCTGGCCGTAGACCGACAGGAGTGCCTGGGCCTCGATGGGGTCGCCGAGGCGGGTGCCGGTGCCGTGGCCCTCCACCGCGTCGACCTCGGCCGGTGCGAGTCCCGCGTTCGCCAGGGCCTGGCGGATGACGCGCTGCTGGGCGGGGCCGTTGGGGGCGGTCAGGCCGTTGGAGGCGCCGTCCTGGTTGACGGCGGTGCCGCGGACGACGGCCAGGACGGGGTGGCCGTTGCGCCGGGCGTCCGAGAGGCGCTCCACCAGCAGGAGGGCGACGCCTTCGGCCCAGCCGGTGCCGTCGGCGGCGCCCGCGTACGCCTTGCAGCGGCCGTCGGCGGACAGGCCGCGCTGGCGGGAGAACTCCACGAAGACCGACGGGGAGGCCATCACCGCGACTCCCCCGGCCAGCGCCAGGTCCGACTCGCCGGTGCGCAGCGACTGCACGGCCAGGTGCAGGGCGACCAGCGACGACGAGCAGGCGGTGTCGACCGTGACGGCCGGGCCCTCGAACCCGAAGGTGTAGGCGATGCGGCCGGAGGCGACGCTGCCGGCCGAGCCGTTGGCCAGGTAGCCCTCCAGCGCGGCCGGTGCCTCGCCGATGCGGGGCGTGTAGTCGTGGTACATGACGCCGGCGAAGACACCGGTCCGGGAACCGCGCAGTTCGGCGGGGCGGATACCGGCCCGCTCGAACGTCTCCCAGGCGGTCTCCAGCAGGAGCCGCTGCTGCGGGTCGGTGGCGAGGGCCTCGCGCGGGGAGATCCCGAAGAACCCGGCGTCGAACTCGGCGGCCTCGTGCAGGAACCCGCCGTGCCGGGTGTAGGTCTTCCCCGCGGCCTCCGGGTCGGGGTCGTACAGCTCCTCCAGGTCCCAGCCGCGGTCGGAGGGGAACTCCGAGACGGCGTCGCGGCCCTCGGCGACGAGCCGCCACAGCTCCTCGGGCGAGGTGACGCCTCCGGGCAGCCGGCAGGCCATCCCGACGATCGCGATCGGCTCGTCGGACGTGACGGCTCTCCGCGCCTCCTCCTCGCGCCCCTCCCCCTCGTCGAGGAACGCGGCGAGCGCCTCGGGGGTCGGGTGGTCGAACGTCAGGGTCGCGGGCAGCCTGCGGCCGAGCGCGGCCGACAGCCGGTTGCGCAGTTCGACCGAGGTGAGGGAGTCGAGACCCAGGTCGGTGAAGGCGCGGTCGGCGGGCACGGAACCGCCCGGCGTGCCCAGGACCGCCGCGGCCTCGGCGCGCACCAGGTCCAGCAGCGCAGCGCCGGTGAGCGCGCCCGGTGTCCGGG
>JAFACJ010000587.1 GCA_023425615.1 Actinomycetes bacterium | reverse complement strand
GCTGGACACCGCGCACTCCTACGTCCTGGCCATCCCGCAGACCACCACCGAGCGCCTGCTGGCCGAGCGCGCCACCGAGCTCGGCGCCGAGATCCGGCGCGGCTGCGAGGTCGTCGGGCTGAGCCAGGACGACCAGGAGGTGACCGTCGAGCTCGCCGACGGCACGCGGCTGCGCTCGCGCTACCTCGTCGGCTGCGACGGCGGCCGCAGCACGGTGCGCAAGCTGCTCGGCGTCGGCTTCCCCGGTGAGCCCGCCAGGGTCGAGACGCTGCTGGGCGAGATGGAGGTGGCCGTGTCGCCGGAGACGCTGGCCGCCACGGTGGCCGAAGTCCGCAAGACGCAGATGCGGTTCGGCGCCATGCCCCTCGGGGACGGGGTGTACCGCGTCATCGTGCCCGCCGCCGGGGTGGCCGAGGACCGCGCGGTCCCGCCGACCCTGGAGGAGTTCGAACAGCAGCTTCGGGCGGTCGCAGGCATCGAGTTCGGCGTGCACTCACCGCGTTGGATGTCCCGTTTCAGCGACGCCACCCGGCAGGCCGAGCGCTACCGGAGCGGCAGGGTGCTGCTGGCGGGCGACGCCGCGCACATCCACCCGCCGACCGGCGGGCAGGGGCTCAACCTCGGCATCCAGGACGCGTTCAACCTCGGCTGGAAACTGGCGGCCGAGGTGGACGGCTGGGCGCCGGAGGGGCTGCTGGACAGCTACCACGCCGAACGCCATCCGGTGGCCGCCGACGTGCTGGACAACACCCGCGCGCAGATGGAGCTGCTGTCCCTCGAGCCGGGCCCCCAGGCGGTGCGCCGGTTGATGGCCGAACTGGTGGCCTTCGAGGACGTGAACCGGTACCTGATCGAGAAGATCACCGCGATCGGGGTCCGCTACGACTTCGGCGAGGGACATGAACTGCTCGGCCGGCGGATGCGGGACATCGGGCTGAAGCGCGGTCGCCTCTATGAGCTGACGCGCGGTGGCCGCGGGCTGCTGCTCGACCAGACCGGCCGGCTCTCGGTGGAAGGCTGGGCGGACCGGGTCGACCACGTCGTCGACGTCGGCGAGGAGCTGGACGTGCCCGCCGTGCTGCTGCGGCCGGACGGCCACGTGGCGTGGGTCGGTGAAGACCAGCGGGATCTGCTCGGCCGGCTGCCCGAGTGGTTCGGCGCCGCCGCCGTCTCCGGGTGACAGACCAGAAGGCCGGGCCCCGGTAGGGGTCCGGCCTTCGGTCGTAGGGGCGTGCCCGTTCGCCCCTCCCGTCAGGCGGGCGCGCCGAACCAGGTGGAGAGGGCGGCGCGCAGTCCGTCGGTGTCGGTGCCGGTGGGATCGGCGAAGGCCACATGGCCGTCGGGGCGGATCAGGAGGACGGCGGCGTCCAGCTCGGGAACGGGGTCGGCCTCCACGGAGGGGACCAGACCCTCCCACAGCGAGGCGTCGGCCTTGCCGCCGGAGAGGTCGAGAAGCAGGCCCCGGGCGTCGTGGAGCCCCGAGGCCACATCACGGGGAGCCCGCGGACCCGACAGGGGGACGTTCGGGACGACGGCGCCGATGAGGGGATGGGCCTCGGATCCGGGCAAGGGGTAGCGGGTGAGGGTGGTGACCTCCAGAAGGTACTTGTTCACGGACTCGATGCCGATGAGCTCACCGACGAGGCCGCGGAGAGGACCGATCCGGTCGAGGGGATGCATCAGCGCCGTCTGGGCGGCGGCGTGGGTGCAGAACTGCTCACCCAGGGGGCGGCGCTCCTGCTCGTAGGTGTCGAGGAGGCCGTCGGGCGCACGGCCCTGGATGCGGGCGGCGAGCTTCCAGGCGAGGTTGACGGCGTCGTGGATGCCGGCGTTGAGCCCCTGGGTTCCCGAGATGTACAGGACATGGGCGGCGTCACCGGCGAGGAGGACACGGCGGTCGCGGTAGCGGGAGGCGAGCCGGGTACCGCCGCCGAACCGGGACAGCCACTCCACCTCGCCGATCTTCGGCTCGGTGCCGGTGACGCGCAGGATCGCGCCGAGGAGCTCGTCGGTGGTGACGGGAACCTCCTCCGGAGGGCCGTCGGTCTCGAACTCGATGGTCATCAGCCGCAGCATCCCGGGCTTGAGCGGGAGCGCGCCGAACATGCCGGCCGCGAACAGGCCGGTCTGGAACTCAGGGACGACGCCGTCCGCGACCGTCACATCCCCCAGGACACCGTAGTAGCCGAGCCCGCTCGCCTCGAAGTCGATACCGGCCAGCCGCCGCACCAGGCTCCCGGCACCGTCGCAGCCGACGAGGTAGCCGCCGCGCAGTTCCTCGGCGGCGCCGTCGGCGGAGACGAGGGAGACGGTGACGCCTTCGTCGTCTTGGACGTAGCCGGTCACCGAGGAGCCAAGGCGCAGGTCGGCGCCCAGCTCGGCCGCCCTCTCGCGCAGCAGCCGCTCGGTGCGCCACTGCGGGAAGGCGTAGGTGTGATCGTCCTCGCCGACCGGTGACAGGTCCAGCCAGAAGAACGCGAACGGGGTGAGCGGCCAGGCGTAGATGTCCTCGGGACGGATCCGGTCGGTCAGGCCGCGGTGCCGGAAGATCTCCAGGGTACGGCCGTGCACCGCCATGCCCTGGGCGTCCTGGCCCACCTCCGTCCTGGGCTCCACGACGACGGCCTCGACACCGGCCAGGCGCAGCTCGCAGGCGAGCATGAGTCCGGTGGGCCCTCCACCGGCGATGATCACGCGGTTCTCCATGAGCGGCTCCTCACTTGGGCCGGCCCGCCCGGGCGGGCGGCCGGACGGACTCTCCGAACCAGGTCGTCAGCGCCTGCCGCAGCCCCTCGGCCACGTCGGCGGTGTCGGGGCCCGCCGCCCACGCGGCGTACCCGTCGGGGCGGATCAGCACGGCGACGGCGTCCAGTTCCGGGGCGGGGCGGGCGGCGACCACGTCGATACGGTCCCGCCACGCGTCGGCCTCGCGCAGGTCGGCCGTCCCCTCGGACAGGTCGAGCAGCACGCCGCGGCCCTCGTGCAGCAGACGCGGGACGCTCGTGGCGCCGCCGTCCGCGACCAGCGGGACGTGCGGCACCCGCCGTCCGGTCAGCGGGTGGTCGCCCTCGACCGGGTAGGCGATGTCCAGGCCCGTCATGGCCTCCACCAGGTACCGTCCCGCCTCGGCGCGCCCGGCCCCGATGATCCCGGCGAACAGGTCGCGCAGCGGCCCGATCCGGTTCAGCGGGTGCATCAGCGAGATCTGCGCCCGGCTGTAGTCGCAGACGCGCTCGCCGACCAGGTGGCGTTCGGTGTGGTAGGTGTCCATCAGTCCGGGCGGAGCCCATCCGGCCACCGCGGCGGCGAGCTTCCAGCCCAGATTGGCGACGTCCTGCAGACCGGTGTTCATGCCAGGACCGCCCGCCGGGAAGTGGATGTGCGCGGCGTCGCCGGCCAGCACGACCCGGCCGCGCCGGTAGGTCTCGGCCAGCCGGGTGGCGTCGCCGAACCGCGAGGTCCACTTGATCTCGCCGAACCGCAGGTCGAGCCCGCTGACCCGGCGTACGCTCTCCCGGATCTCCTCGGCCGTCACCGGGACGCCGCGGGGCGGCGGCTGCGTCCCGAACTCCACCGAGGCGACCCGGTGCAGGCCGTCGCCGAGCGGGATGACGGAGACCATGCCGGAGGCGAACAGCTCGATGAAGACCCTGCCGTCGAACGGGTCGTCCGGCAGGATCATCTCGCCCGTCACCGCCGACACCGTCGCCTCCGTGCCGGGGAACCCGATGCCCGACAGCTTGCGGACGGTGCTGTGCGCGCCGTCGCACCCGGCGACGTACAGCGCGGTCAGCCGGTAGGAGCCGCCGTCGTGCCGCACGTCGACGGTGGCCGACTCCTCGTCCTGCTCGAGACCGACCGCCTCGTGGCCGGGCCGCAGGTCGACGCCGAGCCGCAAGGCGCGCTCGCGGAGCATCTCCTCGACCTGCCACTGCGGTGCCCGCACGGGGAGCGCCTCGGCGGGCACCGCGGCGGTCAGGTCGATCATGCCGAACTTGAACTCGCGGGCGCGGGGGGCGCCGGAGAACCGGTCGAGGCCACGCTGGTTCAGGCTCTCGACCGACCGGTTGCCAAGGACCAGCGAGCGTGACTCGTTGCCGGGCTCGGGCAGCCGCTCCAGCACGGTGACGCGCACGCCGGCCAACCGCAGTTCGCAGCCGAGCAGCAGTCCGGTGGGCCCGCCGCCGACGATGACGACCTGGGGGTTCATGACGTGATCCTTCGCCTCGGCGGGATGGGGTGGTGTCGTTCAGAGCATGCCGCGGCCGCCGTCGACGCCCACGTAGGCGCCGGTGACGTGCGCGGTCAGGGGGGAGCTGAGCACGACGACGGCGTCGGCGACGTCCTCGACGGTCGCGACACGGCCCAGCGGAGTCGTCTGGGTCATCTGCTCGATCAGCGCCGCCTGGTGCGGGCCTGCGTTGGAGTCGGTGGGGACCATGCCGGGCGCCACGGTGTTGACCCGGATCCCGTACTCGCCCAGTTCGCCCGCCATGGCCTTGGCCAGGGTGTCCAGCGCGGCCTTGGCGACGGCGGCCTCGGCGGTGCCGCGGGTGGGCCGCCCCCGCGACTGGGTGGCGCTGATGAGCACGATGCTCCCGCCGCCCTTGCGCCGCATCCCCGGCACCACCTCGCGGGTGGCGTGCAGGACCGCCGACAGCTGGGTGGCGACACGGCGCTGGATGTCGTCGCCGTTGTTGAGGATCAGGGTCAGGCCCTGCCGGAAGCGCTCGACGACGTCCACGGTGGGGCCGAACACGGTCGGGACGAGCAGGTCGACGTCACCGAACTCCGCCGCCACCCTGGCGACGACCTTGGCGACGCCCTCGGCTCCGGTGGCGTCGCCGGCGACCGCCACGGCCCGTGATCCGGCGGCCTCGATGTCGGCGACCACCTTCTCGGCGGCCTCGGCGTTGTTCAGGTAGTTGACGCCCACGGCCGCGCCGTGGCGGCCGAGCGCGCGGGCGATGGCGGCGCCGTTGCCGCGGCTCGCGCCGGTGACCAGGGCGACCCGTCCGGCCAGCAGCCGGGAGGTGTCGTGACTCATGGTGGGCTCCTCTCTCAGAGCATGCTCCGGCCGCCGTCGACACCGACGTAGGCGCCGGTGACATGCCTGAGCAGGTCGGAGGTGAGCGCCACCACGGTCGCGGCCACCTCCTCGGCGGTCGCGGGACGGCCCAGCGGTGTCGTCTTGGACGTCTCGGCGATGATCTTCTCCTGGTAGGGGCCGGCGTTGGCGTCCGTGGGGACCATGCCGGGCGCCAGCACGTTGACCCGGATCCGGTCGCCGCCCAGCTCGTTGGCCAGCGCCCTGGCCAGCGCCTCCTGCGCGGCCTTGGCGACCGAGATCTCCGCGACGCCGCGCGCGGGGCGCCCCCGTGAGGCGGTCGCGCCGATGAACACGACGCTGCCGCCGCCCTTGCGGCGCATCCCCGGCACCACCTCGCGCACCGGGTAGAGGCTGGCGGCGAGCTGGGTGGCCACCCGGTCCTGGATGTCGTCGACGTTGTCGATGACGAGGGTGAGTCCCTTCATGACCCGTTCGACGGAGCTCTCGGTGCGGCCCACGGCGTTGCAGATGAGGATGTCGATGTCGCCGAGCGCGTCGGTGACCTGCGCGACGACGCTCGCGACGTCCTCGGCGCTGGCGGCGTCCCCGGCGACGGCGACACCGCGCGCCCCCGCCGCCTCGATGTCGGCGAGTACCTGTTTGGCGCGGTCGGCGTTGCGCTGGTAGTTCACGCCCACCGACGCGCCCTGCTCGGCGAGGGCCCGCGCGATGGCGGCGCCGATCCCGCGGCTCGCGCCGATCACCAGGGCGACCTTGCCTTCCAGCAGCCCGGTCGCCGGGCCTGTCGTATCCGTCATGTCCCTCTCCTGTCTCATGGGTGGGTCAGGCGTTCCGAGCCGAGGCGACGATCCGGTCGGCGGGCTCGGCGTAGTGGCGGCACAGTGCGATCAGGCCGTCGCGGATGCGGAAGAGCGTCACGTACTCGGCGCGGAAGGCGGCTCCGGAGGCGACGACCGTGCCGTGCAGCTCCATCTCCCGGATCACGACCTCCGGATCGGAGGTCTCGTACACCTCCTCCCGGACGGCGCCCTCCAGCCGGAGGGGGCTGAGTTCCACGCCCTTGCGCAGGCGGGCGCGGATCGTCTCGCGGCCCTCGATGCGGCGCGCGCCGGGCGGCGCGTACGGCATCTCCAGGACGCCGTCCTCGGCGATCAGGTCGCTGAAGGCGTCCATGTCGCGGCCGAGTTCGGCCTCGAGGACCCGTGCGACGATCTCGCGGGGCGTCACTGCCGCTCCGCCCGCACGGCGTCCTCCAGGACGGTGATCGCGCGTTCGGGGCAGGCCCGCGCGCCGCGGGCGGCGAGCGCGCGTTGCCCGTCGGGGGCGTCGAACTCGCCCATCTCGTTGAAGCCCTGGTCGGTCACCTCGAAGAGCTCTCCGGCCAGCGCGTTGCACATCGCGTGCCCCTGGCAGCGGTCGCGGTCCACCCGGATCCTCATGCCGTCCCCCGCTCAGAGCGCGACGAGGTCGAGGTTCAGCACCCCGCTGGCGGGCGAGTACAGGTGGATGGGCGTGCTGCCCGGTTTCAGGCTGTACCGGGGGATCCGGGCGTGCCACTCCTCCACGGCGGTCCGCAGGATGGCGCGGGCCACGTGCATGCCCAGGCAGCGGTGCGGGCCCGCGCCGAAGGCCAGCTGGCGGGTCGAGGCGCGCTCGAAGTCCAGCTCCTCGGGCCGGTCGAAGGCGTCGGGGTCCAGGCCCGACAGCCCCCACGACATCAGCACCCGGTCGCCCGCGCGCAGCAGCACCCCGTGCCGTTCCACGTCCTGCGTCACCAGGCGCCCGGTGGAGGAGACGGGCGAGCGGCGCAGCAGTTCCTCCACGATCGCCGGGATCCGCTCGGGTTCGGCGCGGATCAGCTCCTGGACCCCGGGGTTCTGGGCGAGCTGGAGGAAGATGAGGCCGAGCGCGGCGGTGGTGGTGTCCAGGCTGGCGAGCATCGACACGAACAGGGCGTTGATCATCTCGTCGCGGGTGGGTTCGCGGCCGTCGTAGGTGGAGCGCAGCAGGGCGCTGATGACGTCGTGCCGGCCGTCGAAGCCCTCGGCGCGGCGGCGGTCGATCGCGTCGCCGAAGAAGTCCCACAGCGGCTGGTTGGCCGCGCGGATCTCCTCGTCGGTGGTGGCGTTGGGGATGCCCTCGCGGCGCAGCCAGGTCTTGTGGTCGAGCATGGTCTGCAGATGCTCGCGGCCGACACCGAAGGTGATGAGGAAGGTCTCGGCTGGCAGCGCGACGGCGAACTCGGAGATGAACTCGCACTCGCCCTTCTGCGCGATCGGTTCGAGCGCGTCGATCGCGGCCTGCCGGATCTGCGGCCGGAAGCCGGCGACGACCTTGGGGTTGAACAGGTCGGACAGGGTCTGCCGCCACTTGCGGTGCTCATCGCCGTCGAGCTGGATCGGGATCTGCTTGGCGGGGAACACCTTGCGGTGCGGGATGCCCAGTTCGGCGTTGGAGAAGATCTGCGGGTTCTTGGCGGCCCACTCGATGTCCTCATATCGGGTGAGGATCCAGAACCCGCCGAGCTCCTCGGAGCGCACGATCGGCGCGTGGTCGCGGATCTCGTTCCAGAAGGGCGTGGGGTCCTGCTGCAGCCAGGGCTGGTAGAGGCTGTAGCCGCGGATGCGCTCCTGCAGGGTCTGCGGCGCGTGCGGGCACGTTCCCGCCGCCGGATTCGTCATGTCGGCTGCTCCCTCGGTGATACGGGCGAGGTCCGCTTTCCCGGCCTCCGGGCCTGGGGAAGTACCGCCACTATCACGAGTGCTGCTAAGGCCGACCTTCGAACCACCTAAAGATCGCCGGACGGGTGAAGGGGCCGCCGCGTGCGCGGCGGCCCCGGGGCGACGGGGCGGGCCGGGGTCAGCCCGCCTCGGCCGCCGTCGGGGGGATGAGGGGGACGCTCCG
>JAFACJ010000410.1 GCA_023425615.1 Actinomycetes bacterium | reverse complement strand
GAACGACCATGGCGGAGCCGCCTCTGACCCTCGAACGCATCCGCGCGGATGTGGTAGAGGTGCTCTACCTCGCCCCCGAGGAGATCCAGGACGACACCCACCTGATCGACCAGGGTCTGGACTCCATCCGCCTCATGACGCTCGTGGAGCGGTGGCGGACCGAGGGCGCGCGGATCGAATTCGTCGATCTCGCCGAGCTCGCCGCAGAACCCACCGTCGACCGCTGGTTCGAGCTGCTCGGCCGCTGAGACCCCCGGCCCACCCCGGGTGGATCCCCCCACAGGAGAAACATGAGATCCCTCATCCCGTCCTTCCCCGGGCCGAGACGGCTGGTCGCCGCCCTCACCGTCGCGGCGCTCGCCCTCACCGGCTGCGGTGGCTCCGACGACGAGGCCGCCGCCGAGCCCTCGGCCCCCGCCAAGCCGGCCAGCCGCGTCATCGAGGCGACGAACGGCTCGATCACCATCCCCGGCGACCCCCGGCGCATCGTCGGCATCTCCTACGCCACCGGCGCGCTGCTGGACGTCGGCGTCGTCCCCGTCGGCACCACGAAGATCGAGGAACCGCTGGAGCTGACCGCCGACCAGGCCGCCACCGGTGCGAAGATCACCGAGATCGGCGCGGGCGACCAGATCAACCTGGAGAAGGTCGCCGGTGTCACACCCGACCTGATCATCGTCGAGGGCGCCGACTTCAACTGGCCCATCGACAAGCTGAGCCAGATCGCGCCGACCCTGTACTTCGAGGTCTCCGCCCCCTCCGACCTCGTCTCCTCCGCCGAGAAGATCGCGAAGGCCGTCGGCAGGGACGCGGAGCTGAAGAAGCTGAAGGACGCCTACGACCAGCGCGTCACCGAGATCAAGGGCGAGTACGCAGACGCCCTCGCCGGGAACAAGTTCACGGTCGTCTCCACCTACGGCGGCGGCAACTACTACCTCGGCACCCGCACCTCGTGGATCGGCCAGGTCGTCGACGACC
The DNA here is from genome assembly GCA_023425615.1 of Actinomycetes bacterium. Taxonomy (GTDB): domain Bacteria; phylum Actinomycetota; class Actinomycetes; order Streptosporangiales; family Streptosporangiaceae; genus Actinocorallia. The sequence continues at coordinate 2,263 of JAFACJ010000410.1, read as the reverse complement.
TCGGCGGCTCCTTCACCAAGGCCTCGTCCAGCACCGCGACGCACGAGACCGAGGAGTCACTGGAGAACCTCGTCAAGCTGGAGGACGCCGACGTCATCCTCATCGGGCGCTCCGGCGGCGCGTTCACGCCCGAGGTCGAGGCGATGCTCGGCTCCGGCTCGTTCAAGCTGCTCAAGGCCGCAAAGAACAAGCAGGTGCACGGCGTCGACTTCAGCTACGCCGACCGCTACACGACGATGACCGCCGTCCTCGGCCAGATCGAGACCATCCTCCAGGGCCTCTCCTGATCGCCTGATCAGAGCGTAGGCAGCACAGCGAAGAGAGGACACGATGTCCGGCACCCCCCTCGCCCTGACCGGAGCCCAGAGCGGAGTCTGGTACGCCCAGCGCATCGACCCCGCCCACCCGGGCTTCAACGTCAGCCAGTACGTCGAGATCAGGGGGCCGCTGGACCACGCGCTCTTCGCCCGCGCGGTACGGCGGGGACTGGGAGAGGCGGACGCGCTCGGCGCCCGCTTCACCGAGACCCCCGCCGGACCCCGGCAGACCCCCGGCGCGGACGGGCCCGCCGCCCTGGAGATCGTCGACCTGCGCGCGCACACCGACCCCGGCGCCAGGGCGCACGCACTGATGCGCGCCGAACTGCTGCTGCCCGTCTCCCCGACAGACGGCGGGCTGGTCGGGCAGAAGCTGTTCGTTCTCGCCGACGACCTGCACCTGTGGTTCCAGCGCTACCACCACATCGTCGTCGACGGCTACTCCGTCGTGCTCCTCGCCCGGCGCGTCGCGGAGCTGTACACCGCGGAGGCCGAGGGGACCGAGGCCGCGCCCTCGCCGTTCCAGCCCCTGGCGACGCTGGTGGAGGAGGAGGCCGAGTACCGCGCGTCAGCCGACTTCGCCGCCGACCGCGAGTTCTGGACCGCCTACCGGGGCGCCGCCCCCGACCCGGTGCCTTTCGCCGGCCGCCCCCGCCCCGCCGCGCACACCTTCCTGCGGGAGCGCGTCGAGGCGCCCGGCGAGGTCAACGAGGCGGTCCTCGCCGCGGCCAAGGCCGCCAAGGTCACCTGGGCCGACCTCATCACCGCCGCGTTCGCCGCCTACGTCAACCGGGTGACCGGAACGCCCGAAGCGGTGCTGGGCATGCCCTTCATGGGCCGGATGGGCACCCGCTCGGCACGGGTGCCCGCGATGGCCGTCAACGTACTGCCCGTCCGGGTGCCCGTCGACCCCGCCTCCACGCCCGCCGACCTGGCGCGGGAGACGGCACGGCAGATCGCGCGGGTGCGCCGCCACCAGCGCTACCGCAGCGAGGACCTCCAGCGCGACCTCGGCCTCGTCGGCTCGGACGTCGCGCTGAGCGGGCCCGGCGTCAACATCAAGCCGTTCGACTACCTGCTGCGGTTCGGCGCCGCCGAAGGCTCCGCCCGCAACCTCGCCGCCGGGCCCGTGGACGATCTGGAACTCACCGTCTACCAGCGGCGGAACACCTTCAGCTTCGAACTCGACGCCAACCCCGACGCGCACACCCCCGAAGGGCTGCGCGCGCACAGCGACCGGTTCGTCGCCTTCCTCGGCGCGTTCGCGCGCCGCCACGAGGAGCCCATCGGACGGCTGGACGTGGCGCTGCCCGGCGAACTCCCCTTCCTGACCGGGCCGACGGACGACGAGGAGGCAGCGCCCGTCACCCGCGTGTTCGAGGCGCAGGCCGCGCTGACCCCGGACGCGATCGCGCTCGTCGCCCCCGACGGCTCCCTCACCTTCGCCGAACTGGAGGCGCGGGCCAACCGGCTCGCCCGGCTGCTGCGCGCGCACGGCGCGGGGCCCGAGCGGATCGTCGCGCTGGCCCTGCCGCGCCGCGCCGACCTCGTCGTGTCGCTGCTGGCCGTGCTGAAGTCAGGGTCCGCCTACCTCGTCCTCGACCCGGAGCAGCCCGCCGGGCATCTGGCGGGGCTGCTCGCCGAGACCCGGCCGGTGTGCGTCGTCGGCGGAGACGGGCTCACCCCGCCCCCCGGCCTGCCGTCCGTCCGGCCCGGCGACGCCGACGGGCTGGACTCCGCGCCGCTGCCTGACGCGCCGGAACCCGGACAGCTCGCCTACGTGATCTACACGTCCGGGTCGACCGGACGGCCCAAGGGCGTCGAGGTCCTCCACCGCGGGCTGTCCAACCTGCTGCGCGACCACGGGCGCACCGTCTACGCCGAGGCCGCCGCCCGCGTGGACCGGCCGCTGCGCGTCGCCCACACCTTCGCGTTCACCTTCGACT
>JAFACJ010000336.1 GCA_023425615.1 Actinomycetes bacterium | reverse complement strand
TTGCGAGAGTGAACCACGACCCGGCGCCTTTACAAAGTATGGTGATGATCGAAAGCATACCCGCGATGAGGGGAACATGCCGCAACGGTCCGCGCCCCGCGAAACTCCCGGGGCGTCGGTCACCAGGGCACTGTGCCTGCGTCCTCGAAGAAGCCGCCGGTCGGGCCGTCGGCGGGCAGGGTCGCCAGGTGGAGGGCGATCGCCGCGCCCTGCTGGGGGGTGCGGACGCCGCGGAAGCCGTTGAGGTCGGTCGCGACGAAGCCGGGGCAGGCGGCGTTGATCAGGATGTTCGTGTCGTGCAGTTCCTTGGCGTACTGGACGGTGACGGCGTTGAGGAACGTCTTGGACGGCGCGTACGCGGCGGACAGCGGGCCCGTCGTCTCCTCTCCGGAAGAGCCGGACTGGCGGGTGAGGGAGCCGACGCCGCTGGACATGTTCACGATCCGCGGGGACGCCGAGCGGCGTAGCAGCGGCAGCATCGCGTTGGTGACGCGGATGACGCCGATCACGTTGGTCTCCACGACCGTCCGTACCACCGCGGGATCGACCCTGGTGGGTTCCTGCGGCACTCCCCCGGTCACCGCCGCGTTGTTGACGAGCACGTCGAGGCGGCCGAAGCGTTCCTCGATCAGGCCGGCGGCGGAGGCCGCGCTCTCGTCGTCGGTCACGTCGAGCGGCACGCCGAACGCGTCGACGCCGGCCGCGCGCAGTTTCTCCACGGCGGCCTCCCGGCGCCCCTCGTCACGGGCGCCGACGCCGACGCTCCAGCCGAGGGCGCCGAGGCCCGCCGCGATCTCGTATCCGATTCCCTTGTTCGCGCCGGTGACCAGCGCGATCGTCTGTTCGCTCATGTGTCGATCCTGCCCGCGGTCATGGCGTGATCTCCAACACCGTCTGGGTGGGCGGCGATACCTTCCCGGTATCGATCCGGGTCACGGGTGCGGCGCGGTGCCGTACAGGCGGGTACCGTGACGGCATGGAGACGCGGGAGTTGCGGTATTTCGTCGCCGTCGCCGAGGAACTGCACTTCGGGCGGGCGGCGCAGCGGCTCGGGATCGCACAGCCGCCCCTGTCGCGGGCGATCCAGCGGCTCGAACGGCGGCTCGGGGTGGCGCTGCTGGAACGCACCAGCCGCGCCGTCACGCTGACCGAGGCAGGATCGGTGCTGCTGGCCGAGGGCAGGGCCGCCCTCGACGCGGTCGACGCCGCCGACCGCCGCACCCGCCGCGCCGCCCTCGCCGCGACCGGCCGTCCCGGCCTGGTCCTCGTCACGAAGGCCGGAGCGACCAGCGAACTGCTGGCCAAGCTGCTCGACGCCTACGCCGCCGAACCCGGAGCGGTCGCCGTCGAGGTGATCCTGTGCGGGATCGGCGAACAGGAACGGCTGCTCCGCGACGGACGTGCCGACGTCGCCCTGCTGCACCGGCCGTACGACTCGACGACCGGGTTCGACACCGAGGAGCTCCGTTCCGAGGAGCAGGTCGCGCTCCTTCCGGCCGGGCACCCCCTCGCCGGCCGGCCCCACCTGCGCACGGCGGACGTCACCGGGCTGCCCGACCTTCCCGCGCCGCGCTGGCCCCGCCCCGACGGCACCTACCCCGACGGTGACGGGCCCGAGATCCACGACCACGCGCAGCTCTTCCAGCTGATCGCGCTCGGCAGGACCGCGGCGATCCTGCCGGAGTCGTGCCGGATCCATCTGCACCGAGGTCTCGCCGCGGTCCCCGTCCTGGACGCCCCGACCGTCACGACCGTGATCGCCTGGCCCCCGCACAGCCGGTCCCGCGCCCTCGCCGACCTGGTCCGCACCGCGACCGGCCTCTGACCCGGGCGCGCCGGATGCCCACCGGCCTGGACGGTCAGAGATCAGAGGCCGAACGCTCCGCCTTCGATGAGGATGAGCAAGCCGATGCCGATCAGGACGAGGGGCAGCAGGACGTGGCCCCACCGGCTGAGGGCCTTGGCGATGAGGGGGCGGGTGGCGAAGAACCTCCCCGCCAGGCACCACACCGCGACGAGCGTCAGGAAGACGGCGGCGTAGACGGTCATGCCGCCGGCGCCGGCGGTGGCGAAGACCGGCACATAGACGCCGATGTTGTCGCCGCCGTTGGCGAAGGTGACCGCGGCGACCTCGAGGCTCGCGGGACCGTCCTGCTCGGTCTTCCGCTCTTCCTCGTCCTGGCCGCGGTGCCGCCATGCCTGCACGGCGGCCTTGACGCCGAGTGCGAGGGGCAGCAGGCCGAGGTAGGGAACGGCGGATTCAGGCAGGAAGGTCGCACCGAATCCGGCGGCGGTCGCGACGGCGAGGATCGCGGCGAAGCCGAGGTACTGACCGATCACGATACGGCGGGTCGTCCCGGCGTGACCGGCCCCCTGGGCGAAGAACAGCGCCAGGATCAGGATGTCGTCGACGTTGGTGACGGCGAACAGGCCCACGGCCTGGCCGATGACGCCCAGGTTCATGCCCGGACCTCCCGCCCTGCCGTCACGCCGCGCCCTCGCCGTATCACGAATCCTCGCCCCCCATCTGTGGTTCGGCACCCCGGTAGCGGAGAGGCGTCAGTTGACGCAGCCCTGTTCGGGCAGCGCCAGGAGGAGTTCCTCGACCCGATCGCGGTCTTCGAAGCGGAAGACGTACGACGCCTTGTCGTGGCCAGGCGCCTTGACGGACCACACGTTGGGACTGGGTTTCAGGCCCGGGTAAGCCTTCTTCACCTGGGAGAAGGTCGAGCCGAGTGCGATGCCTTCCGGTGTGCGCATGCCCTTGGCCGCGGAGATGATGTCGATGGTGTGGGTGTTCGGGGAGATGAACGCGTAGGCCCTCGCTCCGGGTGACTGTCTGAGCGCGATCCCGAAGCACGGGGTTTCTTCGCCCGCCTCCACCACGATCTGGCCGGTGGCCTTGGCCTGTTCCAGAGTCATGCCGAGTTTGATGGCGCCGTAGCCGTCCGGGCCCAGAAGGAGTGGGGCACTGGTCGGTGTACCGGCGGGGGCGGGCAGGAGGGGCAGGAGGTCGGGGTTGAGGAGGTCGGCGGCGTCGGCGTAGGGCATCTTGATGGTCTCCCTGCCGCAGGCGGTGGAGTAGCCGAGTCCGGTGTAGTTGACCTCGATCTCCATCTGGTCGGGAGTGAAGGCGGGGTGGACTTCGGTTTTCAGCGACTGTTCGGAGATGGTGGCGCCGCCCGGAGGCTGGGGTTCGCCGCCGCAGAAGTCTCCTCCGTAGGCGAGGGCCCGGAGCCGTCTGTCGAGTTCGGTGGGGGCGAGGCCGGGGCGGAAGGCGGCGGGGCCGCTGAAGTCGCGGCCCGTCTTCATCGAGACGTTCACCGCCGTGCTGTTGCTCCAGGTCGGGTGGGAAAGCGTCCGGCTCTCGATCGAGAAGCCGTAGCGGACGGAGAGGAGTCCGTCGTCGTGCAGGAGGATCTCGGCGGTGGTCGTGTGGACCGGGGTGACCGGGTCTGCCGGACGGTCCTCCAAGATCTTCTCCATTGCGTCACGGATGTAGGCGACGCGCTCTTTGACCGGCGCCGCCAGCCGTTCATTGATGAGGTTCTGGAGTTCGAGGTCCTTCATCCCGGAGACCTTCACGTAGCTCGCCCGTGCTGTCAGCGGGTTGGGCGTGGTGAAGTTCTCCTCCGCCGACTGAAGTGCCACCACGATCCGTTCGGATGCGGATGCGGATGCGGTTGTAGGTGTGGGTGCGGGCTTCGGTTTGACGGCCTGTGCGATGAAGAAGGCGCTCGTGGCGATGGTGATGACTCCCGCCGACACCGCCAGGATGGGGAGCGCCTTGCCCGCGCCGACCGTCAGCAGGGACGCGGCCGTCGTGGACGTGGAGGTCACGCCGCCGCCCACGAGGGGGAACAGCGCGGCCAGTGCCGTCGCGGCCCCGCCGAGTGCGGCTGCTCCGCGCCGCTCCCAGCCCTTTCCGTAGACGGCCTTGGCGGTCTTCTCCAGGTCTTTCGCGAACTTCAACGCGTTCCCGTGACGCTCCTGGGGCTGTTTGGCCAGTCCTTTGAGGACGAGTTCACGCAGTCCTTCGGGTACCTGGTCGGCCGGGATCGGCTCCTCCAGATGCCCCGCCCGCACTTGTGCGAGCGTGTCGCCCGCGTAAGGCGGCTGTCCCGTCACGCACTGGAAGAAGACGCAGACCGCCGCGTAGATGTCGGTGGCCGGGGTCGAGGGCTCACCCCTCCACTGCTCCGGCGCCATATAGGCGGGTGTTCCCTCCCGGCCTCGGTCGCCCTCGGGCTTCGCCACTCCGAAATCGATGAGCTTGCTGCGCCCACCGGCCTCCACCACGATGTTCGCGGGCTTGTAATCACGGTGCACCACCCCCGCCTTGTGCGCGGCGCCGAGCCCCAGCAGCGATCCCTTCAGCACCACCAGCGCCGCCTCCGGCGTGAGCACACCGTGCTCGGCCAGAAGCTCCTTGAGGGAGCAGCCGTCCACCGCCTCCATGAGGATCGCCGCCGACCCCCTCCCGTCCTCGAAATGCCCATACCAGCGGGCCACATACGGGCTGCTCACCCGTTTGAGCAGCGCCGACTCCCGCCGCAGCGACTCGACGCCGCCGACCTCCACGTACTTCAGCACCCGGACCTTCCCGGTCCGCTCCTGCCGGACCAGCACGGCCCGCCCCTGCGCCCCCGCCCCCAGTTCACGCACCTCGGTGAACCCCGGCACCCGCCACCCACCGCTCATCCCCCAACCCTTCCAGAACACCGC
>JAFACJ010000247.1 GCA_023425615.1 Actinomycetes bacterium | reverse complement strand
GGGTGGTACTGCCCTGGGTGCGGGGGGCTGCGGATGGCGTTCGAGCTGGCGCACGGGCGGGTGGGCGAGGCTTTTTCGCGCAATGCGTTGGTGGTGGTGCTGATCCCGGTGATCGCTTATCTGTGGGGGCTGTGGGTGGTGGGGGTGTGGCGGGGGACGCCCGTGCGGACCAGGCTCGGGAGCCGGGTGGCGATCGTTGCGCTGACCATGTCGATCTTGGTTTTCTGGGTGGTCAGGAATCTGCCGTTCGGCCAGGCACTGGCTCCCTGAGGGCGGGCTGGTGCTCGTTGCAGGGCCATGGGCGGCTACCATCGGGTACGGACAGGCACCGTGGTGAGGGGACAACCGTGAGCGTTCTCGACGAGATCATCGATGGAGTGCTCGAGGATCTCGCGGAGCGGCAGAAGACCGTTGCGCTGGAGGACCTCAAAGAGCGCGCCGCCGCCGCCGCGCCGCCGCGGGACGCGCTGCGGGCGCTGGGCTCCGACGGGGTGTCGGTGATCGCCGAGGTCAAGCGCAGCAGCCCCTCCAAGGGCGCGCTCGCCGCGATCGCAGACCCCGCCGCCCTCGCCCGCGACTACGAGGCGGGCGGCGCGAAGGTCATCAGCGTGCTGACCGAGCGCCGCAGGTTCGGCGGCAGCCTGGAGGACCTGGCGGCGGTCCGCGCCAACGTCGACATCTGCGTCCTGCGCAAGGACTTCATCGTCACCTCCTACCAGCTCTGGGAGGCCCGCGCCCACGGCGCCGACCTCGCGCTGCTCATCGTGGCAGCCCTCGAACAGGAGGCGCTGGTCTCCCTGATCGAGCGCGCCGAGTCGATCGGGCTGACCCCGCTGGTGGAGGTGCACACCGAGGACGAGGTGGCGCGCGCCGTCGCCGCCGGCGCCAAGGTCATCGGCGTCAACGCCCGCGACCTCAAGACCCTCAAAGTGGACCGAGGCACTTTCGCCAGGCTCGCCCCGCTCATTCCCGCGGACGTGATCAAGATCGCCGAATCCGGGGTACGAGGTCCGCACGACCTCCTGGCCTACGCCACCGCCGGCGCGGACGCCGTCCTCGTCGGGGAGAGCCTCGTCACCGGAAGGGACCCGCGCAGCGCGGTCGCCGACCTGGTCGCGGCGGGCGCGCACCCGGCGCTCCGCCAGGGCAAATAGAACATCTGATCATCCCGAGGGATGCGAGGGATGAAGGAACACGTCACTTACCGTCCCGGTATGACAGAAAGTAGTCAGTTTGCTGCCACAGCGACGGCTTGAGAGAGATGCGGACGCGAGTTCTGCGAGCGTACCCGATGCCGCCGGGCGGTTCGGGCGCTTCGGCGGGCGGTTCGCCCCCGAGGCCCTGATGGCCGCCCTCGACCAGCTCGAGACCGAGTACGAGAAGGCCAAGCACGACCCGGCGTTCCAGGCCGAGTTCCAGGATCTGCTGGTGAACTACGCGGGCCGCCCCAGCCTGCTGACCGAGGCCCGGCGCTTCGCCGAGCACGCCGGAGGGGCGCGGATCCTGCTCAAACGCGAGGATCTCAACCACACCGGCTCGCACAAGATCAACAACGTGCTGGGCCAGGCGCTGATGACCAGGCGCATGGGCAAGACCCGGGTCATCGCCGAGACCGGCGCCGGCCAGCACGGCGTGGCCACCGCCACCGCCGCCGCCCTGCTCGGCCTGGAGTGCACCGTCTACATGGGCGAGGTCGACACCCAGCGCCAGGCGCTGAACGTCGCCCGCATGCGGATGCTGGGCGCCGAGGTCGTGCCGGTGAAGAACGGCAGCCGCACCCTCAAGGACGCGGTCAACGAGGCGTTCCGCGACTGGGTCGCCACCGTCGACCACACCCACTACGTCATCGGCACCGTGATGGGCCCGCACCCGTTCCCGATGATGGTCCGCGACTTCGTGCGCGTGGTGGGCGTCGAGGCCAGGCAGCAGGCGCTCGACCTGCTCGGCCGCCTCCCCGACGCGGTCGTCGCCTGCGTCGGCGGCGGCTCCAACGCCATCGGCATCTTCCACGAGTTCATCCCCGACGAGGGCGTGCGCCTGTACGGCTTCGAGGCGGCGGGGCGCGGAGTCGACACCGACGAGCACGCCGCGACGATCACCAAGGGCTCCGTCGGCGTCATCCACGGCATGCGCACCTACCTCCTGCAGGACGAGGAGGGCCAGACCCTGGAGTCGCACTCGATCTCCGCGGGCCTGGACTACCCGGGCGTCGGCCCCGAGCACGCCTGGCTGAACGACACGGGCCGCGCCGTCTACCGCGCGATCACCGACGACGAGGCCATGGAGGCGTTCGCGCTGCTGTGCCGCACCGAGGGCATCATCCCGGCGATCGAGTCCTCCCACGCCCTGGCCGGCGCGATCAAGGTGGGCCGCGAACTCGGCCCCGACGCCGCCATCGTCGTCAGCCTCTCGGGCCGCGGCGACAAGGACATGCACACGGCCGCCGCCTACTTCGGGCTGATGCCGGAGGAGGGCAAGTGAGCGTCTCCATCGCCTTCGAGAAGGCGAAGGCAGAGAACCGCGCCGCGCTGGTCGGCTACCTGCCCGCCGGATTCCCCTCCGCCGAGGGGGCGATCGCCGCCGCCAAGGCCATGGTCGCCGGCGGCTGCGACGTCATCGAGATCGGCCTGCCCTACACCGACCCGCTGATGGACGGCCCCACCATCCAGAACGCGGTGCACCGCGCGCTGACCGGCGGCGCCAGGCTGGCCGATGTGTTCCGCACCGTCGAGGCGGTCGCCGCGACAGGTGCGCAGACCCTGGTCATGACGTACTGGAACCCCGTGGACCGCTACGGCGTCGAGCGGTTCGCCACGGAGTTGAAGAACGCGGGCGGAGCCGGCCTGATCACCCCCGACCTCACCCCGGAGGAGGGCGGGGAGTGGCTGGAGGTCGCCGACTCCCTGGAGCTCGACAAGATCTTCCTGGTGGCGCTCAGCTCCACCGACGAACGCCTGAAGAAGATCACCTCGGTGTGCCGCGGCTTCGTGTACGCGGCCTCGCTGATGGGCGTCACCGGTGCGCGCAGCGCCATCGACACCGGCGCGGCCGGCCTGGTCGCCCGCACCAGGGCGCATACCGACCTGCCGATCGGCCTCGGCCTCGGCGTCGGCAACGGAACGCAGGCGGCGCAGGTCGCCGGTTTCGCCGACGGGGTCATCGTCGGTTCCGCCTTCATCAAGCGGCTGCTGGACGCGCCGTCGGAGGCCGCGGGCCTCAAGGCGGTCGGCGAACTGGCGGCCGAACTGGCCGAGGGTGTGCGCTCGGGCAGGTGAGACCACAGGCGTACGGGACGCCGGCGGCCGATCGATTCCGGCCGCCGGCGTTTTTGCCGCTATCCTCGACGCGCGGTGTCCGGATGCCTACCGTAGGTGGCTGACCGTCGCCTTACGCGCCGGGGTCTAGCCTGCTCCGGACCGAGATGGGATGGGGTGAGGACCGCGGTGGCCGAAGCGTACGAGGCACCGGGGCACGGGGAGTTCGACGGCCGGGAGGAGCGCGTGGAGCGGTGGCCCGCCGGCTGGGTGCCGTGGGCGACGACCGTCGCCCGCGTCGCGCTGGCCGGTGTGCTGTTCTGGGCGGGCTGGGTGAAGTTCACCGAGCCGCCCGCGTTGCAGCGCCAGGCCGTCGAGGCCTACGAGTTGCTGCCCTCGGGCGCGGCGGGGGCGGTCGGCTACGGCCTGCCGGTCCTGGAGATGGTGCTGGCGCTGCTGCTGCTGGCGGGGTTCGCCACCCGGTTCACGGCGATCGCCTCGGCCGTGCTGATGGCGGTCTTCATCGCCGGGATCGTCTCGGCGTGGGCGCGGGGGCTGACCATCGACTGCGGCTGCTTCGGCGGCGGAGGGCAGGTCTCGGCCGGTCAGACCCGCTATCTGCAGGAGATCCTGCGCGATATCGGCTTCCTGGCACTGGCCGTCTGGATCGCGGTGTTCCCCCCGGGGAGGCTCTCGGCGGACCAGCGCCTAGGGTTGTGAGCACGGGGGCCGAAGACCACGATGAACGGGTTCTAAGGGGGACCGATGGGTAAGGCCACGCGGGACAGGTCCGCGCGGGAGAGACTGGCCGAGCAGCGCAGGATCCAGGCGCAGCGGGAGAAGCGCAACCGCGCGCTGATCGCGATCGGCGGCGCGCTGGCGCTGATCGTGGTGGCGGTCGGCGCGGTGATCCTCATGAACTCCGGCAAGGACAAGGGCGAGGAGTACGCCGGGGCGCTGGCTCCCGTCACCCGCCAGGCCGACGGCTCGATCGTGATGGCCAAGGAGGGCGTCACCGCCCCCGTGCTGGAGATCTTCGAGGACTTCCAGTGCCCCGCCTGCAAGAACTTCGAGGACACCAGCGGCGACACGGTCAAGCGGCTGGCGGCCGAGGGCAAGGTCAAGGTCGTCTACCGGCCGTTCCGGCTGTTCAGCCAGGACCCGATGAAGTCCAACTCCGAGCGCGCCGCCAACGCCGCGCTGTGCGCGCCGGCCGGGAACTGGGTGCGGTTCCACGACAAGATCTTCGCGGGCCAGCCGCGGGAGGGCACGACCGGCTTCCCGAACGCCAAGCTGATCGCCTGGGGCGCCGAGGCCGGGATCACCGGCACGGAGTTCGAGAACTGCGTGAACGGGGGGCAGAAGAACTCCCAGGTGACCGCGATGACGGACTACGCGTTGAAGACCGGGAAAGTCCAGTCCACCCCGACCGTCAAGCTGAACGGCAAGGAGATCACCGAGGCCGCCTTCTCGCCCGGCGACCTGGAGAAGGCGGTGTCGTCAGCCAAGTAGCGGACCGGAGAAATCCGGACGTCCTACCCCAAGAGCCGGTCGTCCTTCAGGGGATGACCGGCTCGTCGTCATTGGTGGCCCGAGAAGGGCCGGGGAGGCGGTAACGTCAACGGTCATGCATCTCGCCTCGATTCCCAGCCCCTCGCAGGGTGTCTGGCAACTCGGCCCCTTCCCGCTGCGGGCCTATGCGTTGATGATCATTCTTGGCGTCGTCGTCGCGGTCTGGCTGGGGGAGAAGCGCTGGGTCGCCAAGGGCGGCCGGCCCGGCACGGTCGTCGACGTCGCCGTCTGGGCCGTGCCGTTCGGGCTGATCGGCGGCCGGCTCTACCACGTCATCACCGACCACCAGATGTACTTCGGCGACGGCCGTGACCCGATCGACGCCCTCAAGGTGTGGAACGGCGGCCTGGGCATCTGGGGCGCGATCGTGCTCGGCGCGCTCGGCGCCTGGATCGGCTGCCGGCGCCAGGGCGTGCGCCTCGCGCCGTTCGCCGACGCCATCGCCCCCGGCATCGCGCTCGCCCAGGCCATCGGCCGCTGGGGCAACTGGTGGAACCAGGAGCTGTACGGGCGGCCGACCACCCTGCCCTGGGCGGTGGAGATCGACTACGCGCACCGTCCGAAGGACGTCTACGGCGCGGTGCTGCCCCAGTACGAGACGGTCGGCACCTACCACCCGACGTTCCTGTACGAGTCGCTGTGGTGCCTGGCACTGGCGATCATCGTCATCTGGGCGGGCGGGCGCTTCAACCTCAACCACGGCCGCTCGTTCGCGCTGTACGTCGCGGGCTACACCCTGGGCCGCGGCTGGATCGAGGCACTGCGGATCGACCCGGCGCACGAGTTCCTCGGCCTGCGCCTGAACGACTACACCGCGCTGGTCGTCTTCCTCGGCGCCGTGGCCTACCTGTACCTCAACCGCGGCAAGGCGCGGGTCCCCGAGCCGCTGACCTTCCGCCCCGACGAGGACGCCGAGGCCGCCGAGCCCGTGGCGAAGGCAGAGGA
>JAFACJ010000244.1 GCA_023425615.1 Actinomycetes bacterium | reverse complement strand
CCACCGGGGCGGGCCAGGGGCAGCGAGCGGGCCGAGGGCCGTCCGAACCCGTCGGAGAGAAGGAGGACGCGTCCTCCAGTCGATTCGATCGGGACGGAGCCGACGCCGACCGCCCCCGCGACACGCTGCGACAGCAGTTCGGGGCGCGTCCCCGAACACGCCGCGACCGGCGCACCGGAGGCCATCGACGCCACGGCGTTCGACACGGGTACCTGGGCGCCGAGCGTTATTTCGCGACGATGATTTCCGACTGATATGTCGTTTGTCGGATATGTACTCTTGCGTTCCATATCGATCCAGCCTTGATGATCTTTGAGAGATGCGCGGCGATCGCGACCGATCCTGATGGCCAATACCGGGAACACCAAGAGGAGCGTCCCCTCCGAGGGGGCACGCGTTGGTCAATGAGCGTCACTCCTGGCTAGCCTCGCCCCATGGAAGCTCAGAACCTCCCCGACGCACTCAAAATGATCATGAATGAAAAAGGATGGAACCAGGCGCGGCTATCGAAAGAAATGGGGGTGCTGACCACCTGGGTGTCCAAAGTGATCGAAGGACAGCGTGACACCCCGGTCAGGAATGCCGCCGAACTACTGGGACGGGTAGGCTACGAACTAGTCATAAGACGCAAATCGGATGAGGCTGAAGTGAAGCGACGTGCGTTCCTTGCCAACGTGGCCACCGTGACCCTCGTGCCCAGCGCTGATGGCAACCCCTACCGCGACCCCGAATATGTGAGCCTGCTCGCCGACAGGGTCGGAAAATCCCTCCATGGATCCGGTGGGCTCACCACCCTCGAAGACGCCACCCGGCAGCTCCGCCGCGTTCAGAGCGTCATCGTCGGCAGCAAAGACAGACGGCTCCTCAGCGCCGCCTCGTCTCTGGCCGAGCAGGTCTCAGGCGTCCACTACGATGCCCGGGACCTTCCGCAGGCCAGAAAGGCGGGAAAACTAGCTGCCGCTTTCGCCCAACTGGCCGACGACCGCGAACAGCAGGCCCGCGCGTTCAACGACCTCTCGGTGTTCTATTGCTACGAAAGCGACGGGGCACGCGGGGAGCGGTATGCGCGCTTGGCCTTGGCGACCCCCGGGATATCTCCGATGTGGGAAGCGCAGGCATCCGTGAGTCTCGGCAGGGCCCTGGGCCTGCTCCATGAGAAACGTCATTCATCCATCGTCCTTGACAGAGTACGGCAAATAGCAGCCGAGCTCACCGACATCCAGCGTGCGAAATTGACCGGGAACGTAGGCGTCGCACTTCACGAGCAAGGCGATTGGAAAGCCGCGCAAGAAACCCTCAACGAGGCCGTAAAAGGTATCTCCGCGTCGTCGCCTCTGCGTGGAGCGAACTACCTGGCTCGCCAGGTGCAAGCGGCCTTCAAGGCTTCCGAGCCGTTTCTGGCCATCGATCTGATGCACAGCCTGGTCCGTATCGCGCCACTGGTCTCATCGGCCCGACTGGACGGCTACCTGTCCGAGATCATGACCCTCTCGCATCCATGGAAGGGCACACCCGCGGTCAGGGACATGCGCGAACAGTTGCGGATCCTGTTGACGTAGCAGCGCAGCAAGCAATACAACACAGAAATGACGGTACGGAAGTGGAGCGACGCGCGTTCATCGCCAATATGGCGACCGTGACCCTCGTGCCCAGCGCCAACGGCAACCCTTATCGGGATCCCGAATACGTGTCCATGCTCTCCGAAAGGGTTGAGAAATCCCTCTACGGATTCGGGGGGCTCACCACCATCCAGGACACCGTGAGGCATCTTCGCCGCGTTCAGAGCACCGTCGCCGGCAGCAAGGACACCCGTCTCCTCCAAGCCGCCTCATCGCTGGCCCGGCAGATCTCACTGGTCCAGTACGACGCTCGCCGAGCTCCGCCCTGATCGGGGCTCCCTGAACTTCGACTCGCCGTGCCGGGCTTGAGTAGGGCTTCGAAGAAGTCCTCCCTAGCGCTGCGACGGGAGCGCGGCTGCGGCCTTCTCGGCGTCTGCGGCGCGTAGGACTGTGTTCAGGAGGCCCGGGAAGCGGGACTCTATGTCGGCGGATCGTAGGCGGATGCGTCGTCTGCGGCCGTCGATGGTGACCGTGATCAGGCCGGCCTCGCGGAGGATGCGCCAGTGGTTGGAGAGCGTCGACTTCGGTACGTCCAGGCCGTCGGCCGAGCAGGTCATCTCGGCGTCGGCGGAAGTGCGACGGACCAGTTCGAGGCGGACGGGATCGCCGAGCGCGTGCAGCAGCGCGGGAAGCGTCATCGCTCCCGGGGCCGGCCCGGGCAGGGTGGACATGCCGTCATCGTAACCGACCACCGGCATAGTTCGACTTTTCCGAACAGTTCGGGTTAATCGAACTATAGTGATCCCATGCTCCCCATAGGAACGGCGCTCGCCCCTCCGGCCCCCGACGTCGGCAACGCCCTGGACGACCTGCTCGCCCGGGCCCGCGAGGCGTCCGCCGCCGGTGTCGCCTCGCTCTGGCTCGGCCAGGTCTACGACCTCGACGCGCTGACCGCCTGGGCGGCGATCGGCGCCCGGGTCCCCTCGGTCACGCTCGGGACCTCCGTCCTGCCCCTCCACTCCCGGCATCCGATCACGGCGTCCAGCCAGGCCCAGACCGTCCAGGCCGCCGTCGGCGGGCGGCTGCGGCTCGGGCTGGGCGTCGGGCACAAGGGCTCCGCCGAGGACCGTTACGGCGTCCCCTACGACCGGCCCGCGCTGCGGATGCGGGAGTACCTGGAGGCGCTGCAACCGCTGCTGAAGCAGGGCGGGGCCGCGTTCCACGGGCAGACGGTCACCGCCGACACGACGGGCGGCTCGACCCGGGTGGCCGGGAGCGTCCCGCCCCAGGTGCTGGTAGCCGCGATGAGCCCGGCCATGCTGAGGGCGGCGGGCGAACTCGCCGACGGCACCGTCACCTGGCTGGCCGGAGTACGCACGGTGGCCGAGCGGATCCGCCCGGCCCTGGACGCGGTGAACGCCGCGCCCGAGGTCGTCGTCGGCCTGCCGGTGTACCTCACCGACGACCCCGACGCGGCCCGCGAACGCATCGCACGGGCCATGGCCTTCTACACCCAGCGGCCCGTCTACCAGGCGGTCCTCGAACGGGAAGGCGCCACCTCGCCCGCCGACGTCGCGCTGGTCGGGAACGAGCGGGAACTCGACCGCCGGCTCGCCCTTCTGGCGGACGCCGGGGCCACGGAACTCCTGGCCAACCTCTCCGGCGTCCCCGCCGGGCCGGAGCAGGACCGGACCCTGGAGTTCCTGGGCTCCCGCTCGGTGTCTCGACGATAAGGAACTGCCCCGAGGTGTCACCAGTTCCCCGTCAGGCGGACGACGCCGGAGTGGCACCAGACGCTCAGGGCGCCGGAGGCCGTCCAGCAGAGGCCCTCGACGCTCGAACCCAGCTGGACGGAGAGCAAGGGGACGGCCGGGAGGTCCGGGGGGTTGCGCCAGATCATGACGCGGCCTTCCATGCTGCCCGCCGCGCTGAGGATCGTGCCGTCCTCCTTGCCGAGGATCGCCAGTTGCGGGCCGGCGCCGAGGTGGACCGGCCAGGGGCGGGAGAGGGGCTCGAACTGGTCGTTGTCCAGGGTGTAGAGGCGTAGTTCCTCGACGTCGGGGGTGTGGTGGAAGACGAGTGCCACTCGTTCGGGTTTGCCGTAGGAGACGGTGAAACGGGAGACGTTGGGGAGGGTGCCGAGGACGGGTAGTTCGCCTTTCAGGGGCATCGCCCAGATGGTCGCGACGCCGCCGCAGGTACCCACCAGGCGGAGCCGTCTCTCCCGTGAGGCGAAGAACGCCAGCTGGGAGACCTGTCGGCTGTATCGCTCGGTGGCGGTCATCTGGCGCCAGAAGGCGAACCTCTCCAGCCGGGGTGCCTTGCGTCCGAACCTGCGCTTGCGTCCCAGGGACCAGCAGGAGACGGTGCCGTCTCCCGTGCCGACGGCCAGGAGGGGGCTGCCCTCGTCGTTCTCGACGACGGCTATGGCGCCTCCGAAGGAAGAGCCTTCGACGTCGACGGACCCCTTGAAGAGCTCCACCTCGTCTTCCGTCTCCAGACGCCACATCCTGAGCCCGGAGAAGCCGAACGCGGCGGCCAGGAGGTCGGTCTCGCCCGAGTAGGAGACGGCGACGGTGTCGTAGGACTCGTGCGCCTGTGCGCCGGCTTCGCGCCGTCGGCTCGGCGGGGTGAAGATGAGGAGGTCACGCTCGGTGTTGATCATCAGGTCCGGTGGTCCGTCGTAGTTGACGACCACGGCCATCACGTCGACGCCTTCGCGCAGGAGCGCCACTTCCCTGAAGAAGGCGCCGAAGGGCGGTGGCGGGTCCGCGGGCGCGGGCGGCACATAGCCGACCTTCCAGAACCGGACCTCGGCGCGCAGCTGGGAGTGGGACAGCAGGACGGGGTCGCCGGAGGCGTCGATCCCGAGGGCGACGGCGTCGACCAGGCTCTCGTAGCCGCGTCTCGGCTCGCCGAGCGCGGTGAGGCCCTCCCCCACCTCCCAGGTGGTCAGATAGCCGAACAGGTCGCCGAACGCGGCGATGCTCCGGCCGTCGGGGAGCACGAGCCCCGCCACGCTGAGGACCTGGTTCTCGCTGAAGAACCCACCGGACGACAGCCCCCCGTCGGTGACCGTCGACAGCAGCACCCCGTTCCCCGAGGTGCTGACCAGCAGCAGCGTCCCGTCCGGGCGGGTCAGGAACCGCAAGGTACCCGGGTTGTACTCGTGCGCGGCCAGCGGTGTCCCCAGTTCCACCAGCCGGTCGTCGACCACCTCGGCCAGCCGTACGAGGAGTCCGGGGCGGTCGCGGTCCTCGTCCTGCGGGAAGAAGGTGTCGGTCTCATCGAACCAGGCC
>JAFACJ010000235.1 GCA_023425615.1 Actinomycetes bacterium | reverse complement strand
CCGGAAAGAGCGGAACGCCGAAGCTCACCACTGGTAAGCGGATCGTCCTCGGATCCACCGGACGCGTCAGAACGACGACGCCCACCACCGGTAAGCGAATCCTCCCCAGACCCACCAGACAAGCCTGAACGCCGGAAACCGCCGCTGGTGAGCGGATCGTCCTCAGAACCACCGGACAGCCCCGAACGACGAAGACCACCACCGGTGAACGGGTCGTCCTCAGACTCCCCGGACAAGCCGGAACCACGGCGTCCGGCGCCGGAGGGCGAGTCGTCATCGGACTCCACAGTGCCGCCCGTCTCGGGGCTCTCGGCGGGGGTGGAAGGTTCACCGCCGTCGAGGGCGCCGTCGTCGGGGGCCGGGGCGTCGTCCGTCAGGGAGGCGGGGCTGCGGCCCGAGGTGCGGGATGCGGCTCCGTGAGGGCGGGTCTCGTCCTCGTTCCGGTGGGTCATCGGGCGACCTCGAGGTTGTACGTGGCCTGGTAGAGGGCTACGGCGAGGCTTTCGTCGGGCACGTCGACCTGGTCGAGGACCTGGTTGAAGCGCAGGCCCTCCTCGTCGAGCAGCATGGTGATGCGTTTGCGCAGGTCGGCTTTGGCCTTGGCGCCCATGCCGCGCAGCGACTCGGCGCCGAAGAGCGACTTCAGCAGGCGCTGGGGTACGGCGCTCGTGCCGCCCTCGACGACGACGTCACTGGTGCCGTATCCCAGGATGCCGACCATGAGGACGACCGACAGCGCCTCCTCGTCGAAGGAGACGAGTTTGGCGATCGAGCGTTTGATCACGCCTTCGGTGCGGACCAGTTCCAGTACGTGGTCCTGCCAGGAGCTGACCGCGCGGGTGATGCGGCGGGACAGTTCGGGTGAGACATGGCCGAGCCGGTCGGCGTGGTCGCCCAGGACGAACCGGCCGGCGGGGTCGGACTGCCAGCGCTGGACCGCCTGTTCGGCGCCCTGCTCGGCGGCGGCGAGGATCAGCGCCTCCAGGGCCGAGCGCAGCGCCGCCTTCAGGGCGTGGACGCGGGGCGCGGAGCGGCGCCGCCGCGAGGAGCCCTTCTGCGTCTCGCTCCGGCCGCGCCGTATGTGCAGGGCGCGCAGGAGGTCGCCGGTGCCGGCGAAGTCCTGCCAGCGGGCCAGCACCTCGCCCTGGAGCAGCGAGCCGTTGCGGGTCGCCTCGTCCAGTTCGGCGAGCGCGGTGGAGTACGCCGATTCCACCTCGCGGCCCAGCCTGTCGCGGCGGTCCACCTGCTCCTCGACCTGCTTGGCCAGCTGCGGGATCCGGGTGCGGAAGCTGTCCAGGACGCCGCCGAGCGTCTCGACGATCACCTCGTCGCGCACGTCGGCGTTCTCGGCGAGCTCCAGCAGCCAGGCGCGGATGCCGGCGATCGTCTCCTCGGGCAGCCGGGACTCGACGATGGTGGTCTCGGGGATGTCGAAGCGCGGCGCCCCGCCGAAGCCGCGTTCGGCGAGCATCTCGGTGAAGTGCTCGGCGATCTCCTGGCCGGGCCCGGGGTGGACCCGGGAGAGCACGACGGCGAGGGTGGCGCCCTGCTCGCGGGCGCGCTCCAGCATCCGCCACACCTGGGCGTCGGCGTACCGTGCCGCGGTGGTGACGCAGATCCACAGGTCGGCGGCGGCCATGAGCTTGGTCGCGAAGTCGTAGTGGTCCTCGAAGAGGGAGTCGAAGTCGGGGCTGTCGAGCAGCGCGAGGCCCTGCGGGACGGCCTCGGTGCGGATGACGACGAGCTGGTCGCCGACGACGGCGTCGGGGGCGGGCCCCTCGACCCTGCCCATGGTCGGCAGCACGCCGGGCGGCCTGCCGCCCTCTCCCATGAACCAGGCGAAGTCCTCGGGGTTGCACACCAGGATCGGGCTGGAGGTGGTGGGCCGCAGCACGCCGGTGCCCGAGACCCGGGCGCCGACCAGCGAGTTGACCAGCGTCGACTTGCCGGCCCCGGTGGAGCCGCCGAGCACCGCCAGCAGCGGGGTGGCGGCCTGCCTGACCCGGGGCAGCACATAGTCGTCGAGCTGGTCGCGGATCTCCTTGGCCGCCAGGGCCGCGTCTGCCGCGCCGGGCACGTCGAGGGTGAAGCGCAGCGCGTCGACCTGGCCGCGCAGCTCGACCAGGACCCGGCCCAAGGGGGCCGGGTCCTCGGCCGGCGCGGACATGAACTCGTCGCGCACCGCGCTCTGGTCCGCCGGGGATGTCACGGATCCCGCCCTATATCCGCCGTCAAGTTGCCGATCTGTTCTGCCACGCGCACGACGTCGCCGACGACGACGATCGCCGGCGGCCGTACCCCGTGCGCGGCCATCTCCTCCGCCACGGTGCCGAGCGACGCGAGGAGCGTGCGCTGGCCCGGGAGGGTGCCGTCCTGGACGACCGCCACGGGAGTGTCAGTCGCCCGACCATAGCGCATGAGAGCGTCCGCTATCAGACGCATGCGCTCGACGGCCATCATCAGGACGAGGGTTCCGCCGTTTTGCGCCAGCACCTGCCAGTCGACCGTGGAGTCGGGGTGACCGGGCGGGACGTGCGCGGAGACGATGTGGAGTTCCTGCGACACGCCGCGGTGGGTGACCGGGATGCCGGCGGCGGCGGGCGCGGCGATGGAGCTGGTGATCCCGGGGACGACCGTCACCGGGATGCCGTGCGCCGCGCAGTACAGCGCCTCCTCGCCGCCCCTGCCGAAGACGAAGTTGTCGCCGCCCTTGAGCCGCACCACGAACTTGCCCTGCTTGGCGTGTTCGACCAGCAGCGCGTTGATGCGGTCCTGGTGCAGCGCGCGGCCGTAGGGGATCTTGGCGGCGTC
>JAFACJ010000189.1 GCA_023425615.1 Actinomycetes bacterium | reverse complement strand
CCAACCTCGACCCGCACGCCAGCCCGCAGGACGTCACCGGGCTCTACACCCGGCCCGCGCTCGACTCGCTGGTCTCCCTCGACGACAAGGGGCGGATCCACCCGTGGCTGGCGACGTCATGGGAGATCTCCGACGACCAGAAGACCTACACGTTCAAGCTGCGCCAGGGCGTGAAGTTCACCGACGGCACGGCCTTCGACGCCGAGGCGGTCAAGGCCAATCTCGACCACATCGTGGACCCCGCCACCAAGTCGCAGCTCGCCGCCGGATACATCGCCCCCTACACCGGCACGACCGTCGTCGACCCGCAGACGGTGAAGGTCTCCTTCTCCCGTCCGCACTCGCCGTTCCTCGCCGCGCTCGCCACCGCCTACTTCGGCATCCAGTCACCGCAGTCGCTGAAGCAGGGACCCGAGGCGCTGGCCAAGAAGGTGGTGGGCAGCGGGCCGTTCATCATCGAGCAGTTCACCCCCCACCAGGGCATCACCTACCGCCGCAACCCCGACTACGACTGGGCGCCGGAGGGCGCGAGCCACACCGGCCCCGCCTACCTCGACCGGCTGGAGATCAAGCTGCTGACCGAGGACTCCGTCAGGCTCGGCGCGCTCACCAGCGGCCAGGTCGACGGGATCGCCAGCGTGCCGCCGGTGAACGTCAAGCAGATCAAGGCGGACTCCCGGTTCACGCTGCAGACCAAGCAGGCGCCAGGAGGCAACTACAACTACTACCCGAACACCGCCTCGGGCGTCTTCGCCGACGTGCGGGTGCGCAAGGCGTTCCGCGACGGCATCGACTTCAAGACGATCATCGACAAGCTGTACTTCGGCGTCTTCCAGCCGGCGTTCAGCCCGGTCTCGCCCAGCACGCTCGGCTACGACAAGGGCACCGAGACGCAGTGGAGGTACGACGCGACGGCGGCCGGCAGACTGCTGGACGAGGCGGGCTGGACCGGCCGCGACGCGGAGGGCTACCGCACCAAGGGCGGCAAGCGCCTGACGGTCGACTGGCCGTTCGCCAAGGCGTTCGCCCGCGAGCAGCGCGACACCCTGGCCCAGCAGATCCAGGCCGAGGCCAAGAAGATCGGCTTCGAGGTGCGGCTGGAGGACGTCACCGCCACCGACTACCTCCCCAGGGTGCTCAAGGGCGACTACGACCTGTCCGACTTCAGCTGGCAGCGGGCCGACGGCGACGCCCTGCGCAACCTCTTCGCCACCGAGAGCATCCCCACGCCCGAGCTGTTCGCCCAGAACATCTCCCGGTTCTCCGACAAGGAGGTCGACGGCTGGCTCGATGAGGCGCTGAACACCACCGACCTGACCAAGCGGGCCGAGCTGTACACGAAAGCGCAGCAGAAGATCACCGACCAGGCCGCCGTGTTCCCCGCCTACATCTTCAACTACGTGCTCGGCGCCTCGAAGAAGGCACACGGCATCACCTGGGAGCCGCAGGCGTACCCGACCTTCTACGGCGCCTGGGTGACCAAGTGAGCCGGATCCTCACCCGTCTCGGCGCCTCGCTGCTGGTCCTGTGGGGCGCCGTGACCCTGGCCTTCGCCGCACTGCATCTGACGCCGGGGAACATCGTGGACTCGCTCATCGGCACCTCCACGGTGACGCCCGAGGTCAAGGCGCAGATCGCCGCCGACTACGGCCTCGACAAGCCGGTGTACGTCCAGTACCTCTCCTATCTGGGCCGTGTCGTGCGCGGCGACCTCGGCCACTCCTACCAGCTCCACCAGTCGGTGGCCTCGGCGATCTCCGACCAGCTCGGCGCCTCCCTGCAACTGGCGCTCTCGGGCCTCGGCCTGGCCGCGGTGCTGGCCACGGCACTGGCGCTGCTCACCGCGCACCGGCCCCGCTGGATCCGCGGCGCGGTCTCGGGCCTTGAGCTCATCGGCATCTCGGTGCCGACGTTCTGGGCCGGCATCCTGCTGCTGACGGTGTTCTCCTTCCAGCTCGGCTGGCTCCCGGCCGCGGGCGGCGAGGGGATCAGCGGGCTGATCCTGCCGGCCGTCGCGGTGGCGATCTCGGCGACCGCGATGCTCGGCCAGGTCATGCGCGAGGGCCTGGAGCGGGTGCTGGAGGAGCCGTTCGTGCTCACCGCGCGGGCCCGCGGCCTGTCGGACCTCGCGGTGCGGTTCAAGCACGCGCTGCGGCACGTCCTGCTGCCCGCGGTGACGCTCGGCGGCTGGCTGTTCGGGCTCATCCTGGGCAGCCTCGTCACGATCGAGCAGATCTTCTCCCGGCAGGGGATCGGCCAGCTCACCCTGGCCGCGGTCGGCAACAAGGACCTGCCGGTGGTGGTGGGCGTCGTCATCTTCACCGGTGTGGTCTACGTGGTCGTCAACATCCTGCTCGACCTGCTCTACCTCGTCATCGACCCCAGGCTGAGAGGCACCGCATGAGCGGCAAGGACGAACGGCGGACGCTCCGTCCCGGCGTGTGGGCGTCGGCGGCGTTCCTCACCCTCCTGCTCGTCGCGGCGCTGGCACCCGGCCTGATCGCGCCCGGCG
>JAFACJ010000082.1 GCA_023425615.1 Actinomycetes bacterium | reverse complement strand
CACCTGGCCAAGACGGCCAGGCGCCGCCACCCGGAGAGCTGCGTTCCGCCGGAGCTGCAGCCGACCGTCCTGCAGATGGGACAGATCGCCGTCCGCATGGTCGCCAAGGCCGGCAGCGTCATCGCCTCCCAGGACGTGGCGATGGGCCTGGAGCTGGACGCCGACGACGACGCGATGGACAAGCTCCACCGCAGGCTGTTCGACGTCCTGCTGTCCCCCAAGTGGAAGCACGGCGTGGAGAAGGCCGTCGACATCACCCTCGCCGGACGGTACTTCGAGCGGTTCGCCGATCACGCCGTCCATGTCGCGGGAGACGTCGTCTACCTCGTGACGGGCCAGCGGCCCGAGGACATCGCCGACGACTTCGCCTGAGCCTCAGGAGCCGGCCTCAGGAGAAGATGAAGGGCCGCGCCTCGTGCGCGGCCCTTCACCCCTGCGCTCAGCCGATCTCCCAGCCGACGCCGTGGCCGGCCAGGAGGCCGAGGAAGCCCTCGGGATCGAACGCCTCGGAGGGCGCGCGCACCCCCGCCGGAGCCCCGCCCCCGGCCAGCAGGAGCGCGCCCTCCGCCGCGATCACCGCGGTCGTCCCGTAGGTGTCGCGACCGTGGACGACGCCACGCGCCCGGCGGCCGTCCTCCCCCAGGGCGTCCACGACGATCGTCCATCTCTGTGCGGCCCGGCTGCGCTCGTCGGGGCCCGGGGGAAGGCCGTCGATGACCTCGGGGGCGGGCGGGGCGGAGAACACCGCGCTCAGCTCCGTCTCCACGAGGCCCTGGACGTTCCTGACCTTGATATGGCGGGGGACGGTGATCGCCTCCTGGAGGGGGAAGCGCATCATCGGTGTCGGGTGGGACTCCCCGGGGAAGACGATGGGGCCGGGCTCCCTGCCCCCGGTACGCCACACGCCGTCCACGTAGCCGAGGCCGCCGTCCCGCAGGCCGTCCCCGATCGCGAGCAGGGAACGCAGAGACCCCCGTGACATCCCCCCTCCGCCGACGATCCGGTGCGCGGCGGTGAGTCCGTCCAGGGGTCCCAGGCGTTCGGCCAGCAGATGCGCGATCAGGTCGCCGGGGACCCCGCCGTCGGTCGCCGCGGGGACGACCGTCACACCCGCCCGTTCGGCGTCGGCCGCGAAGGTGTCGTAGACGTCCTTGATATAGGGCTGCTCTCCCGAGGTGTCGAGGTAGTGGCATCCGGCCTCGATCGCGGCGCGGATCACCTTCTCTCCCGACGGGGTGAACGGCCCGGCGCAGTTGACGACCGCGGCCACGTCACGGAAGGCCGCGACGAGCGCCTCACGGTCGTCGATGGCGGCGGTCCTCGATTCCCCGCCTGTCTCGGTGGCCGCCTTGCGCAGCCGTTCACCGTCACGGCCCGCCAGGACAGTCTCGACACCCCTGCGCGCCAGTTCGGCGGCCACCAGTCCGCCCTGGTAGCCGTACGCGCCATAGACAGCGATCTTCACAGCGACTCCGTTCCTCGGGTACCGCACTCGGGCCCTCGGCACTCAAGTTAGAAGTACTGATCGAGACGGAAAATAATTCAAGAGCTCGCTTTTATACTTCAGAGTCTTCTCAGGGATACTTTTCCCGTGGACATCCTCAGCGATGCGATCGCCGCCATGCGGACCGGCCGGCCCCACTCCTCCCGGACGCTCCTGCGGGCCCCGTGGAGCCGCGGCTTCCAGCCGGTCGAGGCCGCCGGATTCCACATCGTGCTGTCCGGGAACTGCTGGGTCCTCCCCGCCGACTCCGCCCCCATCCTCCTGGGGGCGGGTGACGTGCTCTTCCTCCCCCGCGGCGCAGGCCACGTCCTGAGCGACGGCCCCGTCCGCGGCGCCGACGCCCCACCGCTCTCGCTCACCGAACTCCTCCGCGACAAGCCGTCCGGGACGGCATGGGCTGGCGCTTCCGTCGGGCTCTCTGAGACGGCACGGGCGGGCGCTCTTCTTGAACCCCCTTCCGGAGCGGCCCCTTCGGGAGCCGTGACCGAGCTTCTGTGCGGCGCCTACCGGATGGATCGCAGCCGCTCCCATCCTCTGCTGGACGAGTTCCCCGAGATCGTGCACCTGCCGGCACGGCCCGGACGCGATCCGGCACTGCGCGCCACCGTCGAACTGCTCTGCGCCGAGTTGGAGCACTCACCGGCCGGTGCCGACGCCACCGTCCCCGCGCTCCTGGACGTCCTGCTGGTGCTCATCCTGCGCACCTGGCTGCACTCCCACACCGACCGGCCCCCCACCGGATGGGCGGCGGCCCTCGGCGACCCGGCCATCGCCGCCGCACTGCGCTGCATCCACGAAGCTCCCGCCCTCCCCTGGACGGTGCAGTCCCTGGCCTCCCGGGCGGGCCTCTCCCGAGCTGCCTTCGCCCGGCGTTTCGCCGCCCTCACCGGACGTCCGCCCCTGACGTACCTGACGTGGTGGCGGCTGACCACCGCGGCCCGCCTCCTGCGCGGTTCGGACGCCCCGCTGAGCGCCGTGGCCGCCCAGGTGGGCTACGGCTCCGAATACGCCTTCGCCAACGCCTTCAAACGCCGGTACGGCATGGCGCCCGGCCGCTACCGCCGTTCCCTTCCCGACCCGGCCGGTGAATTATCCGCCCCGTTCCACGAGCGGGGTTCACATTCCTTCCGCCATTCCGCTAGCATCAATTCCATGACTGCCGGGTTGGCCATGGGCCGCGCACAGAACGGTTTCCCGGCTCACGTTTGAGCACCGCGCGGGCGCGAGGCCCGCCCACTTCCGTCACGGGAAGAGCACATGCCACTCGTGACGGAAGGAGGTGAAACATGAGCTGGCAGGAATTCACCGAGTGGAATCACGTCGGTGACGTCGTCGAGGGCGTCGTGGTCAGTGAAGTGCCGTTCGGCTCGTTCGTCGAGACGGCCGAGGGCGTCCACGGCCTCGCGTACCAGTTGTCCTGGCCGGTGGGCACCCGCGTCTCGCTGCGGATCCTCGACATCGACGGGGAGCGGCGGCGCTTCAGCCTCGGCCCGGCCGACCGGTAGCCCTCAGCCGTGAGGGAGCCGATCCGGGGAGGCCAGATCCCCGGATCGGCACTTTCGATTATCACCGCCCCGAGCCGTCCGCACGGCAACGGCCCGGGCGGATTTTCGGCATGGCGGTGAGCCATGCCGTTTTTCAGGGGCACCCGCGGGGAAATGGCATGCCCATTCGCCTGGAATCCCTCCGAGCCGACGGGAAAAGGGTTGGCGCGGACCAAGGACCCCGCCCTGGCGTCGCTCTTCACCTATGACGCCTTCCTTGCCGACGCCGAGGTGCGGCGACGGTTCTGGGAGGTGTTCGCGGGCCGCCAGGGGGAGGTGCTGCCGAACGTCGCACACCGCGCGCTGGCCGAACTGGAGGCCGGCGGGAAGGCCCTGCGGATCATCACCCAGAACGTGGACGGCCTGCACCAGAAGGCGGGTTCGACCCCTCGCAAGGTCGTGGAGCTGCACGGAAGCCTGGCGAGCGCGACCTGCCCGAGATGCGGCGACCGTTCCCCCGCCGCCGAAGCCATCCGGCAGCTCCCGGGCGAGCCGCTCTGCCCGTGCGGAGGTGCGCTCAAGCCGTCCGTGGTGATGTTCGGCGAGTACCTCGACCCCGACGTGCTGTCCTTGGCGCGGAACATCACCGCCGCCGCGGAGCTGTTCCTGGCGGTCGGCTCCTCCCTCCAGGTCGAGCCCGCCGCCTCCCTGTGCGCCCAGGCCGTCGACTGCGGCGCCCGTCTCGTCATCGTCAACCGCGACCCGACCCCCTACGACGACCTGGCGACCGCCATCATCCGCGACCCCATCGGCACCGCCCTGCCCGAGATCTGCGCCGCCCTGACCCGCTGAGCCTCCGTGCCGCCACACGGACGAACGCCCCGGCGGGAGCCCGCCGGGGCGTTCGTCCGTGCGAAGAGGGTTACTTCTTGCCCTGGTTCTTGACGGCTTCGATGGCTGCCTTGGCGGCGG
>JAFACJ010000834.1 GCA_023425615.1 Actinomycetes bacterium | reverse complement strand
GAGCTGGGCGGCCGAGACGCGGGTGCGCCGGCGCAGCACCTCGGGTTCGTAGTCGACGGTGATCGCGTGCAGGTCGGCCAGGAAGTAGAAGGCCTCGTGGGTGTCCTGCAGCCCCACCCACTGCCGGACGGCGCCGAGATAGTTGCCCAGGTGGAAGGAGTCGGCCGTGGGCTGGATGCCGGAAAGGACCCGGGGGCGCGCCTGTTCAGTCACTGTCTTCTTCCTCCGCCGTTGCCGGGGCCACTGCCAAGTCGATTCTCCCAGAGGGGAGCGGAACCACACGTACCCGGGCGACCCGCCGTCCGTCCATCCGGGTGATCTCCAGCCGGTGCCCGAGGTGCTCGGTGCTCTCCCCGGTGGACGGCACATGCCCCAGTGCCGCCATCAGGAAACCGCCGAGCGTCTCATAGGGCCCCTCGGGCAGTTCGAGACCGGTCTCCTCGGTGAAGTCCGCGGTGTTGACCAGCCCGTCGACCTCGATCACGCCGTCGGGGCGCCGGATCGCCGATGTGTCCCTCACATCGTATTCGTCGCGGATATCGCCGATGAGCTCCTCGACGAGGTCCTCCAGTGTGACGATCCCCGCGGTGCCGCCGTACTCGTCGCCGACGATCGCCAGATGGTGCCCCGCGCGCCGCATCTCCGCCAGGACGGCCAGCACCCGCCGTCCGGCGGGCAGGTAGGGGACGGGCCGCACGACCTCGGACAACGGCAGCTCCGAGCCCATCGCCTCGGGCGTCAGCAGATCGCGGACGTGCACGAAGCCGATGACCTCGTCGTGGGTGCCGCGGCAGACGGGGAACCGGGAGTGCGGGCTGGCGGCCACCAGCCGGGCGGCGGCGCGCAAGGGAAGTGTGGCGTCAAGGAACTCCACCTCGGTCCGCGGCACCAGGACCTCGCGCAGCTGCCGGTCCCGCGCGGCGAACACCCCGTCGATCAGCGCCCGCTCGTCGGCGGGGATCTCCTCGTGCCCGGCGACCAGCGCCCGCACCTGCCAGGCCGCGATCTTGCCCGAGCCGGCGCGCGCCGCCCGCCAGCGCGCCAGCAGGAAACCGGCGCACAGGGAGGCCGCCAGCAGCAGGGCACCGGAGGAGGAGAACATCACCGGACCGCCCGGAAGGGAACCTCGACGACGCTACGGTTAGGCTTCATGTCCTGGAGTGATCTCGGGGGGAAGCTGCCACGGTGGATGGCATGGTCAATCTAACGCCTCCGCGTGCCGAAAGGTCGAGAACGTGAAGCTGCTGGTCACCGGGGGAGCCGGTTACGTCGGAAGCGTGGTCGCCGCGCTGCTGGTGGAGGCGGGCCATGAGGTGGTGGTGCTGGACGACCTGTCGGTCGGGCACGCCGACGCGGTGCCCGACGGGTGCCGGTTCGTCGAGGGGACTCTGCGGGACGCCGCCTTCGAGGTGCTGAAGGAGGGCGACTTCGAGGCGGTGCTGCACTTCGCCGCCAAGTCCCAGGTCGGTGAGTCGGTCCAGAACCCCGGCCTGTACTGGGACCGCAACCTGGGCGAGTCCCTCGCCCTGTTCGACGCGATGCGCCGGGCCGGGGTCGGCAGGATCGTCTTCTCCTCGACCGCCGCCGTCTACGGGGAGCCGGAGTCCACGCCGATCCTGGAGACGGACACCGCGCGCCCGACCAACCCCTACGGGGAGACCAAGCTCGCCATCGACGTGACGCTCACCGAGCACGCGCGCCTGTACGGGTTCGCCGCGACATCGCTGCGGTACTTCAACGTCGCGGGCGCCTACGGCCGCTACGGCGAGCGCCACACGGTGGAGACGCACCTCATCCCGAACGTGCTGAAGGTCGCGCTGGGCGAGGTGGAGCACGCCAGCGTCTTCGGCGAGGACTATCCGACGCCCGACGGCACCTGCGTCCGCGACTTCATCCATGTGGTCGACCTCGGCCGGGCGCATCTGCTGGCGCTGGGGGCCGCGGAGTTCGGCGCCCACCGGATCTACAACCTGGGCAGCGGCAGCGGCTACTCCGTCCGGCAGGTCATCGAGGTCTGCCGCGAGGTCACGGGACATCCCATACCGACGGTGCCGGGCCCGCGCAGGGCGGGTGATCCGGCGGTGCTCGTCGCCTCGTCGGAGCGGATACAGAAGGAGCTGGGCTGGCGGGTGGAGCGCGACCTGACGGCGATGGTCGGCGACGCGTGGGAGTTCGCACGGCGATGAGCACGGTGGAGAACGGGATGTGGCACGCGCCGGGCAGGGTCAACCTGATCGGCGAGCACACCGACTACAACGACGGCCTGGTCCTGCCGTTCGCCCTGCCGCAGGGCATCACGGTCGCGGGCGCGCGCCGCGGCGACGGCCTGCTGGAGCTGCACTCGGGCGGGCAGCACGAGGTGGTGGCGCTGGACGGGCTGGCACCGGGCGCGGTACGCGGCTGGGCCGCCTACCCCGCCGGTGTCGCCGGAGCCCTGGCCGAGGCGGGCCACCGTGTCGGCGGCG
This sequence comes from Actinomycetes bacterium, assembly GCA_023425615.1. Lineage (GTDB taxonomy): Bacteria > Actinomycetota > Actinomycetes > Streptosporangiales > Streptosporangiaceae > Actinocorallia. The sequence continues at coordinate 2,079 of JAFACJ010000834.1, read as the reverse complement.
CGACGCTGCGCTTCACCTCCGACCTGCCCTCGGGCGCGGGCCTGTCGTCTTCGGCGGCGCTGGAGTGCGCGACGGCCCTCGCCTTGAGTGACCTGTACGGGCTCGACATCCCGCGCCGCGACCTGGTCGCGGTGGCGCAGCGCGCGGAGAACGCCTACGCGGGCGTGCCGTCGGGGATCCTCGACCAGTCGGCGTCCCTGCTGTGCACGCGCGGCCACGCGCTCCTGCTGGACTGCCGGACGGGCCTGTCGTCCCAGGTGCCGCTGGAACTGGGCGACCACCGGATCCTCGTGATCGACACCGGTGTCCGGCACTCCCTCGACGACGGCCGCTACGCCGACCGCCGCGCCGAGTGCGAGGAGGCGGCGCGGCTGCTGGGCGTCACCGCGCTCCGCGACGTCAAGGACCTGGCGGCGTCGCTGTCCCTGCTGCTGGATCCGGTGCTGCGCAGGCGCGTCCAGCACGTCGTCACCGAGAACCACCGGGTGGAGGCCACGGCGGGCCTGCTGCGGGCCGGTGCCGTCGCCGACGTCGGCGCGCTGCTCACCGCCTCGCATCTGTCGCTGCGCGATCTGTACCAGGTCTCCTGGCCGGAGGCGGACGTGGCGGTGGAGGCGGCGGTCAAGGGCGGCGCCAGGGGCGGGCGGATGATCGGCGGCGGGTTCGGCGGCTCGGTCATCGCCCTGGTGCACCGCGACAGGCTGGACTCCGTCCGGGAGTCGGTCGCCGCCGCCTACGCGGCGCGCTCCTGGGCCCGTCCGGGGTTCTTGGAGGCGGTCGCCTCTCCCGGCGCCTCCCGGCTGCCCTGAGCCGGTTCAGGCGGCGTCCGGCTCGGGGTTCAGCGGGGCGTCGGTGCGTTCGATGGAGCCGAGCGTGGCGGTCCAGGCGACGACGACGAAGACCATGCGGGACAGCAGGTTCATCCAGATGAGCAGGCCGACGAGGACGGCGAACGAGGCGTAGATCGGGTTGCTGGTGACATGGCCGAAGAGGAGGGCCGCGCCGCTCTTGAGCACCTCGAAGCCGACGGCGGCCACCAGCGCGCCCTTGCCGACGTGCTTGCGCGGGGCGTGGGTGCCCGACATGCGGGTGAAGACCACCAGGAAGATCACCGTGTTGAACGTCAGCGCCACGATCACCGAGGCGACGCGCAGGCTGAGCCACGCCCAGACGGAGTCGGCGAGGCCGAGTTCGGCGATGGTGAAGCTGGTCAGGCGGGTGGCGACCGTGGTGGCGGCGACCGAGCAGATCAGCATGGCGCCGAGGAAGGCGAGGACGGCCAGGTCGCGGAACTTCAGCAGGAAGTAGTTGCCGGCGCTGCGCGGCGCGCGCCCCCACAGGACGCGGACCGACTCGCGCAGGTTGGCGACCCAGCCGAGACCCGCCCAGGCGAGACCGACCAGCGCGATGACGCTCGCCCCGACCCTGGCCTGGGCGATCTGCTGGACGTCGAGGCTCTGGGCCAGCCCCGGCAGGTACTCGTCCAGTGCCTTGATGAGGTACTCGCGGAAGGTCTCGCTGAAGTGCACGACGTAGCCGAGGAGCGCGTAGGCCAGGGCGATCAGCGGGAAGAAGGAGAGGAACGAGTAGAAGGTCAGCGACGCGGCGAGCTGGCTTCCGTTCTCGGAGTCATAGCGCTGGAAGGTGCGGACGAGATGGTCGAACCAGGAGTGTTCCGAGCGTAGGGTCCGTAGTCTGGCGACGGTCTTCTGATGGAGAGACCCGTAACGCTTCACCACCGGTTCGATCAGCCTCGCCACGAGGGGACTGTATCCGCCGGACGCTGCTTTTCCGGTGACGTTCTGGAATCGGGCGGGACACGAAGGGACGGTGGGGCATGGCGGCGGCCTCCCGCGCGTCGGCCGCTCCCGCCGTCTCCGCGGCCCCGCCGGCGGTGCGGACGGGCACCGCGACCATGGCGGCCGGTCTCGTCCTGCTGGGCGTCTCGGGCGTCGTCTACCTCGTCGTCTCGGCGCGCGCGGTCGGCCCCGTCGCCTTCGCGTCGCTGTCCACGCTGTGGACCCTGGTCTACACGTTCGGGATCGGCGCGTTCCTGCCGTTCGAGCAGGAGCTGGGCCG
>JAFACJ010000056.1 GCA_023425615.1 Actinomycetes bacterium | reverse complement strand
GCGCCGCCACCGCCCGCCCCCCGAGTGCGCCGCCGCGCGCCTCGGCGTTCGTCACCCGGCTCGACGTCACGCCGCTGGACGAGGCGGGCGCCGGGAACGTGGCGCTCGGCCTGGTCCTGCCGTGCTGGACGCTGCTGGGGATGCTCGACCGCGCCCTCGACCTCACCCGCTCGCACGTCATGGTCCGGCGCCAGTTCGGCAAGCCGCTCGCCGAGCAGCAGGGCGTCCAGTTCCAGCTCACCGACGCCGAGGTCGAACGCAGCGGCGTGGAGATGCTCGCCAAGTACGCGCTGTGGAGCATCCAGGCCGGTCTCGGCGAGGCGCTGGACGACGCGCTCGCGCTGCGGCTGGCCGCCCTGGAGGCGGCCGAGACCGTGTTCCGCACCGCGCACCTGCTGCACGGCGCCGTCGGCTTCTGCGACGAGACGACCCTCTCGTGGGTATCCCGCTACAGCCAGCCGGTGCGGCGGCTGCCCCTCGGCCTGTCCGCGACCCGCGACCTGCTGACCCGGCAGATAGGGCGGCGCGGCCTGACCGGCCTGTTCCGCGAGACGGAGGCGACGGCGTGAAGTACGACGACCTGCCCGAGGAGCTGACCGTCGAGGCGGACGGGCCGATCCGCACCCTCGTCATCAACCGGCCGGAGGAACTCGGCGCGGTCAACCGCGACCTGCACTGGGCGCTGGCCAACGTCTGGCGGATGCTCTCCCAGGACACCGGGGCCAAGGCGGTGATCCTCACCGGGTCGGGCCGCGCGTTCAGCGCGGGCGGCGACCTCGGCTGGATCACCTCGTTCCTCGACGACCCGGTCGCCCGCGACGAGAGCCTGCGCGAAGGCGCGCAGATCATCGAGGAGATGCTGCGCTTCCCGCTGCCGGTGATCGCCGCCGTCAACGGCCCCGCGGTGGGCCTGGGATGCAGCCTGGCGGTGCTCTGCGACATCGTGCTGATCTCCGAGACCGCCCACCTGGCCGACCCGCACGTCAGCGTCGGCCTGGTGGCGGGGGACGGGGGCGCCGCCTTCTGGCCGCTGCTCACCCCCATCCTGCGCTCCCGCGAGTACCTGTACACCGGCGACCGCATCCCCGCGGCCACCGCCGTCGAACTGGGCCTGGCCAGCCGCGTCGTCGCGCCCGGCGAACTGCTCCCGCACGCGCTGCGCCTCGCCCACCGGCTGGCCGGGCAACCGGTGGAGGCGCTGCGCGGCACCAAACGGGTGACGAACATGTACCTGTCGCAGGCGCTGAGCGGCGCGATGCAGGCGGGGTTCGCCGCCGAGGCGGTCACCATGCGCTCGCCCGAGCACCGCGAGCGGCTGCTGGCGCTGGCGAAGCGGGCACGGCGATGACGCGCGCGGACCTGGAGGAGTTCCGCGTCCATGTGCGCGACTGGTGCGAGGCGCACATCCCGAGAGACTGGCGGCGGGCGCAGACGGGCGTCTCCGACGCGGAGTTCGTCTCCTTCCAGAAGGAATGGTTCCAGGAGCTGCGCCGCGCGGGCTTCGCGGTCCCGCACTGGCCCGCCGAGTGGGGCGGGGGGATGTCCGTCGCGCAGCAGGTCGTCCTCTACCAGGAGCTGGCCGCCCACGACGCGCCGCGGCTGGTCCTCGCCTTCGTCTCCATCCACCACGCGGCGTCCACGCTGCTGGCAGCGGGCACCGACGCCCAGCGACGGCGGCACCTCCCGGCGATCCTCGACGGCGAGATCTGGGTGCAGGGCTTCTCCGAGCCCGGCGCCGGATCCGACCTCGCCGCGCTCGCCACGACCGCGCGCAGGGAAGGCGACACCTACGTCGTCAACGGCCAGAAGCTGTGGGCGAGCGGCGCCGCGCACGCCGACTGGTGCCTGCTGCTGGCCCGCACCGACCCGGACGCCCCCAAACGGCGCGGCATCTCCTACTTCCTGATGGACATGCAGGCCCCCGGCGTCGACGTGCGCCCCATCCGCCAGGCCACGGGGGAGTGGCACTTCTGCGAGGTGTTCCTCGACGACGTCGCCGTCCCCGCCGCCAACCTCATCGGGCCGGAGAACGACGGCTGGCGCGTCGCGCAGGAGACGCTGGGCGCCGAACGCGGCATGACCATGCTGGAACTGGCCGAGCGCCTGGGCAACGCCGGGTTCGGATGGCTGCTGGAGCTGTGCGCGCGGCGCGGCGCGGACGGCGAGCGGCCCCTGGACGACCCGCTGGTGCTGGACCGGCTGGCGGCGCTGGAGACCGAGCTGACCGGGCTGCGCGCGCTGTGCGCGCAGCTGGTCGAGAGCGACCGGCACGGCCCGGCGGACGCCTCGATCGTGAAGCTGTACTACAGCGAGCTGCTCCAGCGGATGACCGGCTTCGGCGCCGAGGTCGCGGGCATGGCGGCGCACACCGAGCTGCGCAAGCCCCTGTCGAGCGGCTGGGAGTCGGGGGCCTGGGTCCTGGACTTCATCGGCTCGTGGGAATGGACGATCCCGGGCGGGACCAGCGAGATCCAGCGCTCCATCATCGGCGAGCGCGGCCTCGGCCTGCCCCGCGAACCCAAGGGGAACTGATGTCGGAAGATCTCTCCGCGTTCCACGGCGAACTGCGCGCGGTGGCCCGCGATCTGCTCGGCAAGGCGGGCCATGAGACGGCGGCCGACTGGCGGCTCGTGGCAGGCTCGGGATGGCTCGGCCTGGAGGTCGCCGAGGAGCTGGACGGCGCGGGCGCGACCTTCGCCGAGACCGCCGTCGTCCTGCGGGAGACGGGCCGCACGGCGGCGCGCGGCCCCTACCCGTTGGTCGCAGCCCTGTCCGTCGGGGCGCTCGGCCTGCTGGAGCC
>JAFACJ010000034.1 GCA_023425615.1 Actinomycetes bacterium | reverse complement strand
GTCTCCCCCACGTTGATCTTGATCTCGCGGAGGTCGTCGGGCGTCAGGCCGGAGCCGGAGTGGTGCGCCAGGTTGGCGACGGTGATCACGTCGAACATGTACGGGTTGATGTCGTAGCTGCCGCTGCCGAGCACCTGGAGCTGGCGGCCCTGCTGCCCCCCGTTGCGCAGGAAGGCGGCGCCGTCCTGGAAGTTGTCGCACTCGATGAACGGGGCGACCCTCGTCCCGGGCGGCGGCACCCTCCCCACCTTGGCCACCACGACGCCGATCGTGCCCGACGGGATGTGCGTCTGCGGGAAGTGCTCGATCCGGTAGAGGTACTTGGGGCGCAGATAGAACGTGTTGGCGCGGAGCATCTCCGCCTGCGGCCCCGGGGCTCCGTAGACCGCGACACCGGCGAACTCCTTGGGATGCCGCCGGCCGAAGCGGCGGTGCTGGATGCCGACATGGCCCGCCGGGATCTTCTGGACGGAGTCCCGGAGCGTGTAAACGGCGCCGCCGCAGAGCACCAGCAGGAAGAGGACGGTGAGGAAGGCTCCCATGTCATGTCCAGCCTTGGAGTCGAGCATGGAGGGAAACGGCGGTGGTGACCCATTCGTCGTACCAATTGGGGTTCCGCTTCTCCTCGTCCGGCCGGCGGAGCGTCGGATAGAAGGGAAGATCGGTGTTTCCGGCGGCGACGAAATCGGCGTAGGGCGGTGCCACTCCCTCGCCAGTCCGCCAGCCGAGCGCGAGGGACAGCGGGTGGAAATCGCGGCGGTTGCTCACCGCGACGTGCGCCAGTCCTTTGCGCTGGGCCGCGAAGCCCCACCGGCCGCCGGAGTACTCCGCCCATAGGGCGTCCACCTCGGAGAACAACGCGTCCGGCAGCTTCTCCGCCTCGCCGGTGCGCAGCAGCTGATGCCGGGCCTGGTCGCCGGCCTCCAGCAGGATCCGGGTGGTGAGCGCGTCGGCACGGGTGAGCTCCCGGTCGCGCAGGGCGGTGCGCAGTTCGGCGAGCTGTTCGTACGTCCGCCGGTCGAGGACCGTCAGTTCCCTGGTCACGTTCTTCTTGGGCGTGATCTGCTCGGGGCTCTGTGGCTGCTCCTGCGGCTGCCGGGCCGGGTACGTGCGGCTGCGGACCTGCTCCAGGAGGTTCGGCGGGGCCGGGACCTCGGGCGCGTTCTGCGCGGGAGACGGCGGCGGAGGCAGAGCGGCGGCGACACCGGGCACGTAGAGGTAGGCGTTCCGGCGGAAGTCCTTGGCGGGCAGGTCCACCAGGACCCGCGTGAACTGCCGTTCCTTGATCCCCTGGACCTCCGGCCGCACCGCCCCGTTGAAGACGTCCTCGGAGATGATCTGGACCAGGTTCGCCCCCTCGGTGTCCCGCAGCATGGCGCGCACCGGCGGGGAGTCCAGCAGCCGGTTCAGCACGATCAGGCCCTCCCCGGCGTAGCCGAGCGCGCCGCGGGTCACCGAGTCGAGGTGCATCGCGACCCGGAGCCGGATCCGCGTGTTCGCCTGATGGTGCTCGTTGTGGTCGGCCAGCAGGGAGTCGAGTTCGACGACGAACCGGCGCACGATGAACGTCAGGTCGACGTCGGCGGAGAGCACCGCCACCTCGCCGTCGCCTTCCGCCCGGCGCTCCCAGCCCGCGCGGTCGAGTCCCGCGCCCAGCGCCGCCTCGGTGAGCATACGGTCGAGTTCGCGCTGGATGACGAGCTGCTGATTGGCGTTACGCGAACTGAATTTCTCCACGTCGACGCCTATGAAGAAACGCGTGACAAGCGACACGGCACCGGCCCTCCGTCCGTTCGGGAGGCGAAGGCCGTCAGCGACGAGCCGTAGCTCATTTACGGCCGATGACAGTGTAAGCGGCAGATATAAAGAATGTGTGGACGCTGACACACTCAGCGACCATCACGCCCCTACGACCTGGATGTACACCAGCCATCCCAAAAAAGGCAGACACCGCGAACCGTTACTCCGGGCGACCATGGCATCACTCCCGCGTGACACCAAGGGCCCCGTGGGGGCAGTGTGCGGCTCCGTGAGCGCGGGGACGATCGGGGCATGGCGAGCCCCTTTCAGCGAGACAAGGTCCGGTTGGTCTTCGACGCCATGGACGGCGACGGGGACGGCACCCTGCGCGAGAACGACTTCGAGGCACTCGCCCGGCGGTGGGCGGCGGTCCGGGTCGCGGGCGACGAGGAACGGCTCCTGGCCGTCATGCGCGGCTGGTGGGGCACCCTCGCCGCGCACGCGCGGGTGGCCGACGCGGTCACCATCGACGACGTCCTTGCCGTCGTCGACCTGCTCGGGACCATGCCCGAGGCGGTCACCTCCACCGCCCACACGATGTTCGAGGCGGTGGACGAGAACCGGGACGGGCGTATCTCCCCCGCCGAGTACCAGCAGATGATCGAGGCGTGGAACGACGGCCCCGCCGACACCGGCGAGACCTTCGCTCTGCTGGACCTGGACGGCGACGGCGCCATCTCCCGGGAGGAGTTCGCCGTCCACTGGTATGAGTTCTGGGCCGGAGACGACCCCGCCGCCCCCGGCAGCCGTGTCTTCGGCCGTGTCCCCGGGTGACCGCGGGCCGTCTCGTGCGAGGAGCCCGCCCGGCGCCGTGTCGCCGACGGACCCGCGGCCCCGTTCAGAGGCGGGAGGCGTGGCGTGACGACTGGGTGGGCAGGTCCGCGTAGGTGACGATGCCGGGACGCGCCGCCACGACGGCGGGGATGGCGTTGACGACGGGCATGGCCGTGATGACCGACCCGATGGCCAGCATGTCCTCCAGGCTCATCGACGTGAAGTCCTGCGGCAGGACCTCGACGCGCAGATTGACCTGCGGGTGGCCGCGGACCTCGATGAGGTAGGCCATGGCGACCTCCCACGCGGGATCGAGTTCCGGCGTCACGGTCCAGCGCACATGCGCCTCGACGACGTCCACGCCGCCGGAGACGCCGAACCATCTGACGTCCAGTCCCGCGACGGTCCCGCTCTTGACGGGACGGCCGGGGAGGTCGAGGTCCTTGGTCGCGTGGGCGAAGTCGACCTCGCAGCGGACATCGTCGATGGTCGCGTCGAGCAGTTCGGCGAGCGCCTCGACGGCGTCGCCGAAGGGCGCCGTCGCCTTCCTCACGTCGTCGGCGTGCCCGGGATCCCCGGCCGGACGGCCCCAGCCCAGCTCGTCCTGGTTGGCGTCACCCGCCCACATGCCGATGTCGAACGACTCGAAGACCTTGACGTAGTCGACCTCGCGGCAGACGCCCGAGGCGACGGCGGCGAGCTGGTCGGCGTAACCGGGATTGACGCCGCTGCCGAACAGGCTGGCACCGCCCGCGAGAGCCGCCTCTTCGAGCTCCGCACGCGCCGCCGCACCGTAGGCGCGCCCGGTGAGGAACGAGGCGGTCGTGAGGACGTTGACACCGGCCCGCAGCAGCCGCGTCAGATGCTCCAGATCAGGATGGAGCGGCATGTAGAGCACGCAGTCGGGCGCGAGCCCGATGATCGCCTCGATGTCGTCGGTGGCCACCACACCGAGCCGGCGGCCGAGCCCGGCGAGCTCACCGGCGTCCTTGCCCACCTTCTCCCCGCTGTGCGCGTACACACCGACCAGTTCGAGGTCGCGGCGTTCCACGATGGCGGCGAGCGACTGACGTGCGACGTTCCCCGTCGTCCACTGCACCACGCGAATACGGCGGTCGGGCGTGTGTTCCACTGTGCCTCCTCGGCGGGATCGTGCGGCGTGTCCTGCACCGCCGTGGACGGCGCACCCCGATCGTGTGCCACGTTCCGCCGTTCGCCGGCGGTGCCGAGCCTAAGTCGAAATTTTGACCATAGTCAACAATTGATCCGCTGCCGGTTCCCCGTTCTCCGGGCGGCGCATCGGTGACCTGTGGCGATATGGCACGCTGACCATGGTCAGCATCATTCGAGTCGGGTGTGGCCGATGATGAACGCGGTGATGTCGCGGGCCGTCGTCTCGGCGAAGCCGCGGTCGCCGTATTCGCCCGCGGCCCAGTGGCGGGTGCCCGCTTCCAGGAGGGCCTGGGCGCCGCGTGCCACGTGGAGCACGTCGAGCCGGCCGGGGAGTTTGCCGTCCGCCTGGGCGCGTTGCAGCGGTTCGAGGAAGAGGAACCTCGCCGCGTGGTGCTCGTCGGTATGGCCTTCGGACAGGGCGCGGTGTTCGGCGCGATGGCCTTCCAGGGTGGCCTCGATGAGCAGTTCCGGGGGGTTGTACCGCATGGTCCGCTCCAGCGTGGCAAGGATCGCGGTGATCACCTCCGGCAGCTCGTAGGGCTTGGCGAGCAGTTCGCGGCCCCTGCGGCGCGCCTCCCTCGTGGAGAGCACGCCGGCCTCGGCGAGGGCGTCCTCCTTGCTCGGGAAGTAGAAGTAGAAC
>JAFACJ010000029.1 GCA_023425615.1 Actinomycetes bacterium | reverse complement strand
CTCTCGGGCGGCGGGATCAGCCGAAGGCCGCGGTGCCGGGCTTGACGACGCCGAGGAACGCGGCGAGGAGGACCAGGAACCAGATCGCGTAGACGTAGGGCAGGCAGGAGCGCACGGAGTGGCGGATCTGCCGCTCTACCTCGGGGCTGGAGCCCTGGGTCACCAGCTTGCCGAAGGCGGGGCCGAAGGGGCTGAGCCGGCGGCGGATCATCACACCGGACAGGATGCACAGCGCGTACGCGGCGACCTTGGCGGCCAGCCACTTGGGGTTGGTGGTGACGCCGAACGGCTCCTCGCTGAGGAAGACGTACCCGGAGACGGCGAGCAGCCCGACGACCAGGCAGTAGCGGACGATCAGGTCGAGCCGCTGCACCAGCTTCCCGAGCGAGGTGGCGCCGCGGGTGTAGTCGTAGACGACCAGCACCAGCCAGCACAGCGAGCCGAGCCAGGCCAGGGCGACCAGCCAGCCGGGGAAGACGTCGTCGCCGAACGGGCTGAGCGCCATGAGCGTCACGCCGCTGGGCAGGAACAGCACCAGGCAGATCCGCGGCGCCATGTCCACGGCGTGCATGATCTTGGCCGCGACCGAGCGGGCCGGGGTGGTCAGCTCGGACTGGAGGATGAACCGGCTGGAGTAGAAGACGCCGATGTCGCTGCCCAGCCAGTAGACGAAGAGCACGATGTGGAGCAGGATCGCCAGGCTGTAGGAGTTGAGCCCGTGGACGGGCTCCATGGCGGGGGCGGAGGACAGGATGAGGGGCATGTGATGTTCCAGAGACGGCCGTGGCCGGACCCGCAGGGCCCGGCCACGGTGTTCACAGGGTTCTGACGAAAAAGGGAGGTACGGCTACATGCCGTCGCCGTCCCAGCGGCCGCGGGAGCGGCTGCGGACCGGCAGGGAGGAGATGATGGGCGCCGGGATGTGGTCGCCCGGCTTCCACGCCCGCCCGTGCGCCCAGTTGTGCGCGCCGGCGTCGGTGCGCTCGTCGGCGTGCTCCAGCGACGCGGGGTCCGCGCCCCAGTCCAGCGCGGGAACGTCGTGGTCGTGGTCGTGGTCGTGCCCGTGGTCGTGCGAGTGGTCGTGCCCGTGCTCGTCGGAGTGGCCGCCCTGGAGGCGCGCCGCGTCAAGGGCCTTGGCGATGGCCAGGATGCTGCGGTCGGCGCCCTGCCCGTGCTGGGTGTAGCGCGCGTCGGGCTGCCCCTGGTCGCGCTGGAACTGCCAGGCGGCGGTGAGGTCGGCGATGTCCTTCTCGGTGCGCCAGGTGGGGCCGGAGCCGAGGTCGTGCGAGGACTGCGACCAGCGCATGCGGCCGCCCTCCGGGCCGTAGTTGACGGCCTCTCCGCCCCAGCGCAGCCACTCGTTCTGGGTGTACCAGTTCTGCAGCTCGCCGTCGGAGCGCAGCAGCCAGGTGGCGCCGCCCTCCATGGTGGTGAAGTGGCCGTGCTTGACCCGCGCGGGACGGAAGAAGTACGTGCCCAGGTCGAGCGTGCCGAAGTTGTACTCCATGTGGCCCTGCGTGGTGTACGCCTCCTCGTAGCAGGGGTGGTGGGCCAGCCGGTGGTCGGCCCAGCCCTCCTGGGCGTGCACGAGGCGGGTGTAGAAGCCCGTCGCCGGGTCCACGTGCAGGTACTTGATGAACAGGCCGGGCATGGGGCCGGGGTTGGGCACCGCGTCCCAGTTCATCGCCTCGCTGTCGATGACGATGACGTCCTCGCGGGCGTCGGCCCAGCGCGGGTGGGCCGGGGAGTCGACGCGGTCGAAGCCCGCGTCGCCGTACTCGCGGTAGTGCAGGATCTTGGTGCCTTCCGCGAAGGTGATCGCGCCGGTCGGCACGCCCTTGGGGGCGTAGACGTAACCGCCCTTGCCGATCTGGCGGCCGTCGTAGGTCATCGAGCCTTCGAGCACGTAGTACTCGCTGTTGGCGTGGTGGATGCCGGGTCCGCGACCCCAGGCGGTGTGGAAGTCGATCCGCAGCGAGGAGGAGCCGTCCTCCTCGTCCACGGAGAGCCGGCGCTCGCTGGCGCGGCCCTCACCCTCGATGAGCTCGGCGCCGTGCCAGACGTAGTCGTCTTCCTGGATCAGCTCGACATGGGGGCGCACTGTGATGTCCTTCCATTGATCTCAAAGCTAAGTCTTATGCGCTCGTAACGCTGCTTCGTGCTTCGAAGGTAATTGTCTGAGGTTTACAGGTCAAGAGTCAGACGGATTCGATCTTCGTCTTGAGGTCACGTTTGACGATCTTCCCCGCCGCGTTCCGGGGGAGCGCGTCGACGATCTCCCAGTGCCTCGGCGTCTTGTAGCCCGCCAGGCTGGTGCGGCAGTGCGCCTCCAGTTCGGCGAGCAGGCCGGAGCGGTCGCCGCCGGCACCGCCGTCGCGCAGGACGACGTAGGCCATGACCTCCTCGCCCCAGGTCTCGGAGGGGGCGCCGACCACGGCGGCCTCCGCGACGGCGGCGTGCCCGGCCAGCACCTCCTCGACCTCGCGCGGGTAGACGTTGACGCCGCCCGAGATGATCATGTCCTTCTTCCGGTCGACGACGTGGACGTAGCCCTCGTCGTCGCGCACCACGATGTCCCCGCAGGTGAGGAAGCCGTCCTCGGTGGTGCACTCCTCCGTCGCCGCCCGGTCGTCGTGGTAGCCGTTCATGAGGAACGGGGAGCGGCTGAACAGCTCGCCCGGCTCGCCCGGCCCGACGGGCAGGCCGTCGGGGCCGACGACCCGCAGCTCCGTCATGTACCAGGCGTGGCCGACCGAGCCGGGCTTGCGGTGCTGGTCCGCCGGGCGGAGGTTGGTGATGATGCCCGCCTCGGTCGACCCGTACAACTCGTGCACGCCGCAGGCCGGGAACGCCTCCATGACCCACTGCTTGAGCGCCCAGGGGAGCGCGGCGGCGTTGAAGTAGAGCGTGTCGAGGGAGGACAGGTCACGGTCGGTGATCTTCGCCTCGTCCAGGGCGCGGAGCAGCTGCGCGTGCGTCGGCACCAGGAACACGGACTGGGCGCGGTCCCGCTCGATGAGGTGGAGCAATGCCTCCGGATCCCACTTGCGCAGCATCGTCACCGTGCCGCCGGTGTAGACGGGGGCGTAGCCGAAGGCGAATCCGGCGCCGTGGTACATCGGCGCCACCGCGACCGACGTGCGGCCGGTGCCAAGCCCCCACTCCATCGCCGAGCAGTAGAACGTGAGGGCGCGGCTCCGGTGGCTGATCAGCACGCCCTTGGGCCGCCCGGTCGTGCCCGAGGTGTAGGTGATGCAGAACGGGTCGAGTTCGTCGACCCGCACCGCGGGGTCCACCGCACGCGCGGCGGCCAGCGCCTCCTCATAGGGGCGGCCGGTCTGGACGCCGTCGATGGACAGGGCGGGGAGGCGCATCTCCTGGACCGCGTCCCCCACCAGGGGAGAGTAGGCGTCGTCGAGGACGACCGCCCGCGATCCGGAGTGCTCGAGGATGTAGCGCGCCTCGGCCGGGGTGAGCCGGGGGTTGAGCGGCACCATGAGCAGGCCGGCCTTGGCGATTCCGGCGGCTATCTCGGGATACTCCAGCCGGTTGCCCAGCAGCACCGCGACGCGGTCGCCGGGGGACAGGCCACCGGCCAGCAGGGCGGTGGCCAGGCGGTTCGAACGGTCGTCGAGGGCGGCGTAGGTGAGGGCGCGGTCGCCGTCGATCACCGCCGTCGCCAGGGGGGTGGCGCGGGCGAATTCACGTACTCCGCCCGCGATCGACAGGGGTGCGCCTCCACGGAGGACGGGCATGCTTGTTCCTTCCAGAAAGCCGTGGCCGGAAAGCCGTGGCCCGCACGTCGCAGCGGAGCGGTGTGCGGGCGGTTCGGGGGGTGGCGGCGGTCAGCCGAGGGGCTGCCAGAGGGTGACCGAGACGCCGGTGGGGGTGTTCACGCAGGCGGCGGCGGCGCGGCCGTGCCACGGGTCGTCGGTCTCGACGGGGCCGGCGAGCACCTGGCCGCCGGTGCGGCGGACGCTCTCCAGCGCGGCGGAGAGGTCGCGGGTGCGCACGGCCCAGCCGCTGTGGCCCAGCGAGCGGGCCGGACGCTGGGTCGCCCGCCGGTCCACGCGGTGCTCGGCGTCGGCGGAGGTGACCTCGATCCGGGCGGTCTTCGCCCCGGCCAGGAACGCCAGGCGCATCCGGGTGCCGTCCGGCAGCCCGGCGACCTCGTCGAACCCGGGCGAGGAGAACACCACGTCGTACCAGACGTCCATGCCCAGCCCCTCGGGGCCCCAGAAGGCGACCTCGGCGTCGGGGTCGGGGACGTGGCAGACGACCGAGGTCAGCTCGGTGTAGGAGCGGTCGGGGTCGGCGCTCCACGCCTCGGTGCCGCGGATCGCGGCGGGCTGGACGAAGACCACGACGGTGCCGTCCGGCGCGGGGCAGATGCCCTGCGTGACCTCGACCTCGCGCTCGCCCACCGCGACGCCGTAGGTGGTGGGGGAGACGGTCCAGGGGTATCCGGCCTCGCCGAGGGCGGTGTGCGCCGCCTTGATGTCGCGGGCGTACATGTCGATCCCGACCAGCCCGACGTCGAGGTTGTGCGGGAACTCGGCGGGCGCGATCGGCTCGGGCACCCGTACGAGGTGGATCCGCCCCGTTCCCGATCCGGCGGCGGCGAGGGCCACCACCTCCAGGTCCGCCGGACCCGAACCCCACAGGGCGTCGGCGACCGCGGCGGGGACGGTGCCCTCGGCCGCCACCTCGTAGCCCAGCCGGTCGACGAAGAGTTTCAGGTGGGGGCCGAAGTCGGTGACTCCGACGATCGCGGCGGTGATGCCCTCGATCAGAGGCTGGGCGTCCTGGGTCATGGGTGCATTCCTCAGAGTTTTTCGTTCCTTGTGTCGGAACGCTGTTCCATCGGGATGAGGATCACGCTATGGTCGCTGCCGCGGCCCTGTCAACGGAGCCGTCTTCGACCCCAGTGAACACCTGTGATCAGGGAGAACCCATGCGCGCAGCCATCTCCGCAATGCCGATCATCGCCAAGCACCTCGGCGAGTGGCGCGGGGAGTACATCCACATCGACGCGGCCGGGACCATCGTCGACCGGCATGCGTCCCACCTTTACTGCCGGGTCCCGGAGGACGGTTCGTTCGACATCGTTCAGACGAACACCTACACCTGGGCCGACGGCCGGGAGGAGGCGTTCGACTTCGGCGGCAAGCTCGATGAGAACGGCGTCTGCCATTTCGACACCGACCGGATCATCGGCGAGATGAGCCAGGTGGACGACCAGACCATCGTGCTGACCTGGTCGTACAAGAACGACGCGTCGAACTACCTGTACGAGCTGATCCAGCTCTCCCGCGACGGGCAGCACAAGTGCCGCACCTGGCAGTGGATGGACGGCGACCGCCTGGTCAAGCGCACCGTCATCAACGAGACCAAGGTCGCCTGACCCCCGTCCCTCCGGGTTCACACGTCCGCGCCCCCGCCTCTCCCGGGGCGCGGCGCTCCCCTTCCCCTACCCCCTCGCGCATCCGCCGTCCCCACCCGGGGCACGCGATGCCATCATGCAAATGAGGACCCGGGATGCTTCGCTATGTCGGACGCCGAGTCGCCGGTCTCGCGCTGGTCCTGCTCATCGTCCTGACCCTTGTCTTCTTCATGCTCAGGGCCGCTCCCGGCGGTCCGGTCGACGCCTACCTCGGGATGAACCCCACCCCGGAGAAGCGCGTGGAGGTCGAGCACCGCTTCGGCCTCGACCAGCCCATCTGGGTGCAGTACGCCAAATTCCTCGGCAACCTCCTCTCCGGCGACTTCGGCAACTCGCTCTTCAGCGACCGGCCGGTGAGCGCCATCATCGGGGAGCGGCTGCCGGCCACCCTCGAACTCAGCCTCGCCGCCTTCCTCTTCTGGGTGGTGGTCGGCCTCGCCGCCGGAGCGCTGGCGGCCCGCAAGCGCGACTCGTTCACCGACGGGTTCGTCCGCGTGGTCAGCGTCATCGCGCTCTCCATCCCGAGCTTCTGGCTGGCCCTGGTCCTGGTCGTGGTCTTCGGGCTCCTCATCAAGGGGGTCCTGCCCTCCAGCGGCTGGGTGCCGTTCACCGACGACCCCTGGGGCAACCTGCGGAGCGTGGTGCTGCCGGCGTTCGCCCTGGGGCTCGGCTCCGGCGCGATCATCGCCCGCACCCTGCGCGCGTCCATGATCGAGACGGCCCAGGCCGACTATGTCTCCTTCGCCCGCGCCATGGGTCTGAGCGAGCGCCGCATCCTGCGCAGCATCACGCTGCGCAACGCGATCATCCCCACGGCCACCGTGATCGGGCTCATGCTCGGCGTCTTCGTCAGCGGCACCGTCCTCATCGAGAACGTCTTCAACATCCCCGGGATCGGCCAGACGATCGTCGGAGCGTTCCGCCAGCACGACTACCCGCTGGCCATCGCCTGCACGCTGGTCACCGCCTCGGTGTTCCTCATCGCCAACCTGGTCGTCGACCTCCTCTACTTCGTGCTCAACCCCCGGATACGCGCCGGGTTCCTGAACGGGACGGCCCGCTAGACATGGTGATCACCCGAGCGCTCTCCCGGCCGCGGGCCGCGCGCCTCCGCCTGCCGCGGATGTCCGCGCTGACCTGGACCGGCCTGGTCCTGCTGCTGCTGTTCCTCCTGCTGGCCCTGGTGGGCCCGCTGTTCGTCGGAGACACGACGGCCACGACCGGCGACACCCTCGCCGGTCCGAGCGCGGCGCACCTGTTCGGCACCGACCACCTCCAGCGCGACCTGTTCGCCCGCACGGCCGTGGGCGCGCGGGTGTCGCTGCTGGTGGCGGTGGCGGGCGTCGGTTTCGGGCTGGTGGTCGCGGTGCCCGCCGGCCTCGTCGCCGGATACTTCGGCGGACGCTGGCCGGACGATGTGATCATGCGGATCCTGGAGGCGCTCCAGGCGCTGCCGCTCTTCGTCTTCGCGCTGTTCGTCATCGGCGTCACCGGGACCGGCGACTCCGACCTCGGCCCCCTCACCCTCACCTCGACCACCAAGGTCGTCCTGCTGCTGGGCGTCGGGTTCATCCCCTACTTCGCCCGGGTGACCCGGTCCGCGACGCTCGTGGAGGTGCAGGAGGACTACGTGGACGCGCTGCGCGTGCTCGGCGTCCCCCGCAGGCGCATCATCGCCGGCGAGATCCTGCCGAACGTGCTCCCGCCGGTCCTCGTGCAGGCGTTCTTGTGGATCGGGGTCGCCATCTTCGCCGAGAGCGCCCTCAGCTTCCTGGGCCTGGGGATCCAGGCGCCGCGGCCCAGCCTGGGCAACATCCTCGGCGACGCCACGAGCTACATGCTGCTCGGGGCGTGGTGGTACTCGATCATCCCCGGTCTGGTCATCCTCATCGCCACGATCGGCTTCAACCTCCTCGGCGACGGCCTCGGCGACGCCCTCGATGAGAACGCCCGGCGCTGAGCCGGGAAACCTTCAACCCCCCTGATTCCGTGAAGGAAGCATCATGACTGATATC
>JAFACJ010000023.1 GCA_023425615.1 Actinomycetes bacterium | reverse complement strand
GCCCTGGTGCAGCGGTCGAGATCGGAGGTGGGGGCGACGGCGATCCCCAGGTCGCAGATCTTGACCGTCCCGCCGGCGTCGAGGACGAGGTTGAGCGGTTTGACGTCGCGGTGCACGATCGGTTCTGCGAGCCCGTGCAGATGCCGCAGCCCCGAGGCGATCTGCACGCCGTAGCCCAGCACCTCGCGCAGGTCGAGGCCGCCGCCGCGGTCCAGGAGCAGGCGGCTGAGGTCAGGGCCCGGCAGATACTCCATCACCATGAACCGGCCGTCGCCGTGGACGCCGAGCTGGTGGATGGTGACCACGTGGGGATGCCGCACCCGGGCCAGGAGGAGCGCCTCGCGTTCGAACCGGCGCAGCACCCCCTCCTCCTCCGCGTAGCGCGGCCGGACGATCTTGATCGCGACCTGGCGCCGCAGATCCTCGTCCCGGGCGAGGTAGACCATGCCCATCCCGCCCTCGGCGATCATCTCGACCAGCAGGTAGGACCCGATTCTTCCGCCCGGTTCAAGCTCCATCGAACGGCTCCGTCCGCTCGCCGGCCGCGGCGGCCGCCACCTCGTCGGAGACCTCCGGCGGCACGCTCTCACGGAGAGCGAACTCACGGCCGCTGACCAGCAGTTCCACCCGGGAGGACAGCACCACTACCTCGCCTTCGCGCAGCCTGCGGGGACGGCCGGTCTTCAGCCTGAACCCCGCCCCCTTCCCCGGCCTGATCTCGGTGCCCCGGCTGCTGACGTCGGTCACGGTCAGGCACTCCCCGTCCCAGGCGAGCACGGCGTGCCTGCGGCTGACCGACCTGTCCGCGTCCTGCGGCAGGACGATCCCGCCCGCGCCGGGGGCGCGGCCCACCGCCCGCTCGGTCCCCGCCTCGATCACCGACCGGCTCAGCACCTCCCCGTCGATCCGCAGCTTCACCTGGACCCGCCGCGGCTGGTGCCCGAGGTCGGCGAGCGGGACGCGGTGCGTCGGGCAGCGCACCGTGCCCGACCGGTTGTCCGGGAGCGGCTGGCCCACCGGGCGGTCGACGCCGAAGAGCGGGCAGCCGGGCTCCGGGCACGACCAGCGCCGGGTCAGCAGGTCCCTGCGCACGCCCCCGCCGCCCCTGCGGTCGATCAGGCCGCGGGCCAGGAGCAGCCCCTCCTCCTCCTTGAGGGAGATCTCGTGCTCGGGCGGGTACGGCAGGGAGCGCGCCCGTACCGTCACCGTCCCGCCGGGCCCGCTCCTGGGCCAGAAGAACCGGTCGGTGTTGCCCGAGAGCCAGGGGTAGGGCCGGTGGAACTCCTTGAAGGAGTCACGGCTGACCACGCGCATGCCCGACCCGTCGGCGAGTTCGATGAGCCGGCCGTCCGCCACCTCGAGGACCTCGATGAGGCCGTTCCCGCGCCAGCGGCGCAGCGTCCGGCGTTCGGGCTCGGTGAGCCGCCTGTCGCGCAGCAGCGAGGCGTCCGCGATGCCGTACACCCGCAGCGACCGGTCCCTCGTATAGGCGATCAGACCCGCGACGAGCTTGACGAACCGGTCGAGATCGGCGCCACGGGAGCCGCCCAGATCGGTCTCCCTGACGATGTTGGCCAGGTCCACCGCGAAGTCGGCCGAGGCGTCGGTCGATAGGTGATCTTCAACCCGCATAACCCGAAAGTAACGCCATCGCGACTCTCCCGCCCCCTGATCCGGCGAGTTCACCCGGCGAAGGGGCCGGCCATCACCGTCTGCCACGGGATTTCTCGGCCGAACCGTTCTTCGACGCCCTTGGGAATGAGCGTGCGCCGCGGCGAATTATTCCACTCGGGAATGCCTGCGATGGGGGCGCATCGAATTCCGTACGCCCCCTGACGCACTATGCGGCACTCGGCCGCAAGAATTCCCGCCGGATCGGCTCCGGGCGACCGATTCTCCGGATCACAGCGGGTACCGGCCGCAGGAAGGAGCTTCCCGGAATCAGCGGGAGTCCTAGACCTGCCTGCGGAGGAGTTCCACCGGCAGATCGCGGCGCCGTTTGACCTTGAGCTTGCGGTAAACGCGTGTCAGATGCTGTTCCACGGTGCTGACGGTGATGAACAGCCTTCCCGCTATCTGGCGGTTGGTGTTGCCCTGGGCCGCGAGCGCCGCCACGCGCAGTTCGGCGTCGCTCAGTTCGTCCACGGGGCTGAGCGGTCCGGGGACCGCGGCAGGAAGGGGATCGGTGATGCTGTCGGGCAGGCTCGCCTTGGGCAGTTCCACCCCGCACTCCTCGGCGAGGCGGCTGGCACGGTGCACCAGCGCCACGGCCTCGTGCTCGGCGCCCAGCGCGTACTGCGCTCCCGCCAGTTCCGCCGTGGCCAGTGCCAGTTCGTACCGGTCGTCGAACTCCTCCAGCGCGGCCACGGCCTGGCCGAGGATGCCGGGACGCTGCTCCAGGTCGCTCATCTCCGCCAGGACCCGCAGGGAGACGCCCATCGTGCGCGTGTGCTCGGGCCCCAGCCGCTCGATCTGCTCGCTCACCAGCTGCCGCGCCTGCCTCTCGCGGTCCAGGATGATGCACGCCCGCGCGGCGTCGATGCGCCAGGGCGCCAGCATCGGCAGATCGACCTCCCACCTGCCCATCAGGTCGCCGCACTTCTGGAAATCGTCGAGCGCGGCGTGCGGACGGCCGACCGCCAGGTGGTAACGGCCGCGCGCGTGCAGGTAGTGCAGGCCCCCCAGGGTCTGGAACATGGCGTCCGGCACCGGCACCGCAAGATGGGCGGCGGCCTCCTCGTACCGGCCCATGGCGGTGGTCGTCAGCACCATGACGGCGACCGGCATCCCGATCGCCACGCCCCAGCCGCGCGCGGGCAGCCTGGCCAGCGCGGTGCGGGCCAGGCGTTCGGCGCAGGCCATCCTGCCGCGCCTGACCTCCACGGTGGCACGGCATGACGCCAGGATCGCCTCCCAGGTCGGGGCCTGCCGGCCCGCCGCCTCCTTGGACAGGATCTCGCACCAGCCCGCCGCCGAGTCCAGCCGGTTGGTGTAGATCAGCGTGATCAGCGCGGTCAGGATCGTCATCAGCGTGCGGTCGCCGAGCCGCGTGGTCTCCAGGGTCCGTTCGGCCTCGGCCGGCGCTCCGTGGTCGGGCCACTTCACGGCCGTGCCGTACGGCGGCGCGCCTTCCCCGTCCTCGGCGGCACGGTCCCGCTC
>JAFACJ010001057.1 GCA_023425615.1 Actinomycetes bacterium | reverse complement strand
CGCCACGTCCGGGTCGCGATCACCGCGACGGACGAGCGGATCGAGGCGGCGGTCTCCAGGCTCACCTGACGGGATTGCGGATTCACCACGCCCGGAGAGGCCGTTTTAGGAAGAATCATTACTTTCTCGACGGTCTACCGTAAGGGGTGACATGGCACCCATCGCCATGGTCCGAGCCTATGTAGAGAAGATCGTGCTGGAGATGCTGGGCGGCGAGGGCCCCCTGCATGTCGACTCCGACGGCTCGATCCCGGTCCGCAGGGGCAGCGCCCTGTTCTCCATCGACGTCGTCGACCGCGGCGACCAGCCGGCGCTGGTCCGCGTCTGGTCGGTCGTGCTGCGCAACGCCGCCGGCGGCCGGAGCCTGCTGAAGGCGCTCAACGACATCAACGCCCGGATCCTCCAGGCGCGCGTCTACCTCGTGGACGGTGACGTGATCATGAGCACGGAGCTGCTGGCCGAGACCGTCACCGCCGAGAACCTCTCCTACGCCGCGGACGCGATCGGCTCGCTGGCCGACCGGTTCGACGACGAGCTCCAAGAGCACTTCAGCGGCGAGAGGTCCTTCGAGGACGACGACGAGGACGAAGACGCGGTGGCGGTGTGAACCTCGCCGCCTTCAGCGACGAGCTCGCCGCCCTGGCCGGCCGCGTCCTGCCGAGCGTGGCGGCGCTGACCGTCAGGTGCGGGCAGGAGACGGGGTACGGGTCTGGCTTCGTCCTGGACGGTGACCGGCACGTGGTCACCAACGAGCACGTCATCGAGAACAGCACCGAGATCACCGCCGAGCTGCCCGGGCTGCCGCCCTGCGCGGCGAAGGTCGTCGGCGCCGACCGGCTCACCGACCTGGCCGTCCTGGAACTGGAGGGCGGCGCCCCGCTGCCGCATCTGGAGCTGCGCGCCGAGCCCGCCCGGCTGGGCGAGCTGTGCCTGGCGCTGGGCTCCCCCCTCGGCCTGTACCCCGAGAGCGTCTCGCTGGGGATCATCAGCGGGCTCGCCCGCTCGCTGCCGACCCGCGGCGCCGCCCGGTCGCTGGAGCGGGTGCTGCAGACCGACTGCGCGATCAACCCCGGAAACTCCGGCGGGCCGCTGGTCGACGCGCTGGGCGGGGTGCTGGGCGTGAACACCGCGATCCGGGCGGACGGGGCGGGCATCGGCTTCGCGGTACCGGCGGGGACGGTGCTGGCCGTCGCCGCCGAGCTGATCGCGCACGGGCGGATCAGCCGCGCCTCGCTGGGCGTCTCGATCGCCGAACGCCATGTGGAGATCGGCGGCAGGACGGTCAAGCGCCAGGTGGTGACGAAGGTGCGCCGTGGCGCCGACCACGACCTGCGGGTCGGTGACGCCCTGCTGGCCGTCGACGGGGTGGAGATCGACGGCCGTGCCGCCCTCTACGACCAGCTCGGCGGCGACCGCGTCGGTACGGCGCTGACGCTCGCGGTCCACCGCGACGGGGAGTTCTGCACTGTTCAGGTGATTCCCCGGGTTCTGGAAGCCTGAGTCCGGATTTTGCGTCATACAATCCGGGAAATCGGATGACTTGGAAGGTTCCCATGCTGGAGCTGGTCCGCCCCGCGACCGCCGCCGAGGTCCGCGCCGACGGGCTCGCCTTCACCCTGGATCTGGCGCCGCGGGAGGCGCTGGCCACCCGGGCGTGGAAGGTGGCGGGCGTGGCGCTGGAGGCGCGGCTTCTGGCGTCAGGCCACCAGGTGGTGGCCGGGCCGCTCGTCGAGACCGTCGCGCAGATCGAGGACCTCGACGGGCCGCTGCCGTACGAGCTGCACCATGAGGCAGGCGGCTGGTCGTACGGCTTCACCGCCGATGTCTACAAGCGCGACTACGCCGACTTCAACCGCGCCGTGGCCTTCCTGTACGGCTACCTGAAGGGCCGTGACGACACCCTCGCCGCGAGTTTCCCGCGCCAGAAGGACGAACTGGGCGGGGTGCTGGTCCGGCAGGTCAGACGGGGTCTGGAGTGGCGGGCATGGCACACCTTCCCCCGGACGCGACAAATCGTCAGTACCCGTACCCGGATGCTGATCCGCTGACAGACCGGGTGCTACCCTGACGATGTCAGTGAGTACTTACCTGGGGAGGCGGCCATGACGCGCGCGATCTTCACCGAGGAACACGAGGCGTTCCGCGACATGGTGAAATCCTTCATCGCCAAGGAGATCACGCCTTACCACGAGCAGTGGGAGAAGGACGGCATCGTCTCCCGCGACGTGTGGCTGGCGGCGGGCAGGGCAGGGCTGCTCGGCATCGACATGCCCGAGGAGTACGGCGGCGGCGGCAACGACGACTACCGCTACTACGTGATCTTCAACGAGGAGCTCGCCAAGGCCGGCGTCCACGGCCCCGGCTTCTCCGTCCACAACGACATCAACGGCGCCTACCTGCGCCAGCTGTGCAACGACGAGCAGAAGCGGCGCTGGTTCCCCGGCTACTGCTCGGGCGAGATCATCACCGCGATCGCGATGACCGAGCCGTCCGCCGGCTCGGACCTGCAGGGCATCAAGACCACCGCGGTCAAGGACGGCGACCACTACGTCCTGAACGGCTCCAAGACCTTCATCTCCAACGGCATCCTGTCCGACCTGGTGATCGTCGTCGCCAAGACCGACCCGGCGGCCGGCGCCCGCGGCGTCTCCCTCCTCGTCGTCGAGCGCGGCATGCCCGGCTTCGAACGCGGCCGCAACCTGGAGAAGGTCGGCATGCACGCCCAGGACACCGCCGAGCTGTTCTTCGACAACGTCCGCGTCCCGGCGTCCAACCTCCTCGGCGAGGAGGGCATGGGCTTCATCTACCTCATGCAGAACCTGGCACGCGAACGCCTCTCCATCGGCGTCACCGCCCTCACCGGCGCCGAGACCGCCTTCGCGCAGACCCTGGAGTACTGCAAGACCCGCACGGCCTTCGGCAAGCCCATCGGCGCCTTCCAGAACACCCGCTTCAAACTGGCAGAGATGAAGACCGAGCTCACCTTCGCCCGCGCCTTCACCGACCAGTGCATCCTGGCCGACACCACGCACAGCCTCAGCCCCGAGGACGCGGCGATGCTGAAGTGGCGCAACACCGAGATGTGCAAGACCATCGTCGACACCTGCGTCCAGCTCTTCGGCGGCTACGGCTACATGACCGAGTACCCCATCGCCAAGGCCTACCAGGACGTCCGCATCCAGACCATCTTCGGCGGCACCACCGAGATCATGAAGGAGATCATCGGCCGCAGCCTGTTCAAGTAGGGCCTCGCGGGCGGCGCGTCGCCGGGTCGTTCGCCGGGTGAACGGGTGCTCCGCTGGGCGGGGCGCCCGTTCGTCCGTTCCGGTCAGATCGTGGGGACGATCATGGGGGTGCCGGTGACCGGGTCGGGGACGACGAGGTTGGGGAGGTCGAAGACCTTCTCGATGAGGGGGGCGGTGATGATGGCCGAGGGGGCGCCTTCGGCGATGATCGCGCCGTTCTTCATGGCGACGAGGTGGTCGGCGTAGCGGCAGGCCTGGTTGATGTCGTGCAGGACCGCGATGACGGTGCGGCCCTCGTCGCGCAGGCGCGCGAAGAGGGACAGCAGTTGGTACTGGTGGGTGATGTCCAGGTAGGTGGTGGGCTCGTCCAGCAGGAGGTAGGGGGTCTCCTGGGCCAGGACCATGGCGACCCAGACGCGCTGGCGCTGGCCGCCGGAGAGGTCCTCGACGCGCCGTTCGGCCAGGTCCGTGATGTCGGCGGCGCGCATGGCCTCGGTGACGGCCCGCTCGTCCTCGGGCGACCAGGTGGACACGAGGCCCTGGTGCGGGTAGCGGCCTCGGGCGACGAGCTGGCGGACGAGGATGCTCTCGGGGGCGTCGGCCGACTGGGGGAGGAAGCCGAGGAGGCGGGCCAGTGCCTTGGGCCGGGTGCGGGAGACGTCGCGGCCGTCGAAGGAGACGGTGCCTTCCGTGGGGGAGAGCAGTCTGACGAGTGCCCGCAGGAGCGTCGACTTGCCGCAGCCGTTGGCTCCCACGACCGCGGTGAAGGCGCCGTCGGGAACGTCGAGGGTGAGCGCGGTGGAGATCACCCGGTCGCCGTAGGCGAGGGTGAGGTTGCGGGCGGAGAGGCGGGATTTCACGATTTCTTCGTCTCTTTGAAGAGCAGCCAGATGAAGTAGGCGCCGCCGACGGCGGTCGTCATGACGCCCACCGGCAGCGAGACCGGGGCCAGCAGCATCTGTGCGGCCAGGTCGGCGGCCATCAGCAGCACGGCGCCGGTCAGCGCGGCGGGGACGAACGGGACGCCGGCCGCGCCGGCCAGCCGCCGGCCGATCTGGGGGGCGGCCAGCGCGACGAACACGATCGGTCCCGCGACGGCGGTGACCGTGGCGGTGCAGCCGACGCCGACCAGCACGGCCAGCGGGCGCAGGACGTTCAGGCGCACACCGGTGGACGCGGCGAACTCGTCGCCGAGCGTGCTCTGGTGCATCGCCCGTGACAGCACGGCCATCAGCAGGAAGAGCACGGCGAGGACGGGGAGCCCGGGTGCCAGGTCGGCCCAGTCGACGCCGTTGAGGGAACCCGCGCTCCAGCCGGTCATGGCCATCGCGATCTCCAGTTCGGAGCGCAGTACGATCCAGGAGTTCAGCGCGGTGAGGATCGCGTTCATCGCGATGCCGATGACGATCAGCCGCAGTCCGCTCACCCCCGACTTCCACGACAGCAGGTAGACCGCCGCGGCTGCCAGCATCCCTCCGGCGACGGAGCCCGCCGCCAGGGTCGCCGCGCCGCCCGACAGCAGGACGGTCGCCAGCAGGGCGCCGGTGTAGGCGCCGGCGTCGAGCCCGATGATGTCGGGGCTGCCCAGGGGGTTGCGGGTCAGGTTCTGGAAGACCGCGCCGGCGACGCCCAGCGCCGCGCCGAAGACGAGCGCCGCCGTCACCCGGGGCAGCCGCCACTCGCGGATGACGACCGCCGAGCCGCCGTGGTCCACCAGGGCGGCCAGCACCTCGCCCGGCGTGGCCCAGGCCGCCCCGTAGCAGAGGCCGAGCATGCCGAGCGCCAGCGCGACGGCGGTGAGCGCCGCCGACGCCGCGACGGTCCTGCGTTCGACGCGGGCGGACAGGCGTCCGGCCCGCAGCACGAGAGAGGTCACAGGGCGGCCGTCCCGTAGCGCCGCACGGCCCAGATGAGCGCGGGACCGCCGAGGAAGGCGGTGACGATCGCGACGGGTACCTCTCCGGTGGGGAGCAGCACCCGGGAGAGGACGTCGGAGGACACCAGCAGGACGGGACCCAGCACCATCGTGTAGGCCACGAGCCAGGGGATGGAGC
>JAFACJ010000820.1 GCA_023425615.1 Actinomycetes bacterium | reverse complement strand
GTGCGGAGTTCCAGGCGCTCAAGGCGCGGCCGAAGGTGTGGCCGCGGCGGTTCGAGGAGCGTCGGTATGCGCCTTGGGAGGCGTTTCCGCTCGGGCTGGTGATGGGGGCGCTGGACGGGGTGGAGTTCGGCGGGCTCGATGCGGCGGTGGCCGTGCAGCGGACGCTCGAAGGGGCGCGGAACACCGTGCACCGCGGTGTCGAGACCTGGGTGCGGTACGCGGTGGATGCCTATCTGGAGGACGCCGCCTGGCTGGCCGACGAGGTGGGTGACGTCGTGCTCGTGCCGCATCGGGAGGCGCGGATCTTCCAGCATGTGGGGTCGCCGCTGGAGGTGCGTGCGCTCACCGGGTGGGGGCGGTGGTACGCGTCGGCGGACGGGAGCGTGCGGGAGGTGCGGCGGCTGCGGCTGGGGCGGGTCGGGACGGGGGAGGATCCGTCCAATCTGGCGCTCGCCTATGTCGCGGCGTTCGGCGCCCGTGCCGCCGAGTCCGTCTACCGGGATCTGCCGGTGGAGGTGCGTGCCGATCCGGGCGAGGCGCGGCGGGTGCGGGTCGTCGAGGTGGTGGTGGGCGACGAGCGGGTGCCGAAGGTCGTCGTGGACGCCGGGCCCGAGGAGGTCGCGCGCGGCTACCGGGAGCGGGTGCGCGCCGTCGCCGCGGACGTGGTGTTCGGCGGCGCCAGGCGGCCGGGCGCCGAGTGCGCGGAGTGCAAGCTGCGCGCCGACTGCGGGGAACTCCCCCATCTGCCGGGGCTGCTCGGTCTCGACGGGCCGGGGACGCACCGGCGGGTGTGGTCGGCGGCGACGGCGGGGCAGTACCGGATCTGCCCGGCGCAGGCGCATCTGCGCGACCAGCGGCTCCCCGGTGACTGGAGCGGGCATCCGGCGATCCGGCGGGGGACGCTCGTGCACGCCTGGCTGGAGGTCGCGCACGCCAGGACGCCGTACCGCGCGTGCGCCGAGGCCGACCTGCCCGAGCCGGGTAACCACGGGATCGGGATCGCCGGCGAGATCATGACGGTCGACGAGTACCGGCAGGTGCGCCCCTATCTCCTGGGCCATCTCGCGGTGTGCCCCCTGCACCGGGAGGACATCGGCTCCGTGACGGTCGAGCCGCGGGTCGCCGCCCATGACACGCGGGCGGACGTGCTGGTGGTGGCGCGGCCCGACCTCGTCTACGTCTCCGGCGGCCGGATCGTCTACCGGGAGCAGAAGACGACGGGCGACCCTGCCAAGTGGGGGCGCGAGGAGCTCCTGGAGGAGGTGCCGCAGCTCGCGCTGGCCGTCTGCCTGGTCGCCGACGGGGCGTTCGGCGGCGAGGCCCCGGTCGCGGGGACCGTCGAACTGGAGGTCATGTCGCCGGGCGGCGCGTTCGTCGTCGCGTTCGACACCGGGGACGCGGCGACCGTCGCGCGGGCGCGGGCGGAGCTGGTGCGGCTCACCGCGGACTGGCACACCGATGTGGAGTTCCGGACCAGGCCGGGCGCCCATTGCGCGGGCTGCCCGGTGGCGCGCTGGTGCCACGACCGGCAGGAGTCCTCCGGCGGCGGCACGATGGAGGTCGACGGCGTGCTCATCGATCCGCTGACCGGCGAGATCCTGGGCGACGCTCCGGTCAGCGGGCTGGCGCGTGCGGTGGCCGCGGCGATCTCCGAGCCGGAGACCGACGCGGCGCCACCGTTCTGACGTGGGCTTACGCCGCTTCCCCGGTACCGCCGAATCCCGGCGAGAATCACGTTCTCTACAATGAGAACATGGACTTCAGTGGCGCGCTGGCCGAACTCTTCACCCTGGAACCCCGTGGCGGCGACGGCTTCACCGCACCGCCGACCGAGGGGGTGATGCCGCGCTCGTTCGGCGGGCAGATCGCCGCGCAGAGCCTGCGGGCCGCGGCCCTCACCGTGCCCGCCGGGCGTCCGCCGCACTCCCTGCACGGCCACTTCATCCGCGCCGCCGAGTCCGCCGCGCCCCTGGACCTCGACGTGCGGCGGGCCAGGGACGGCCGTGTCTTCTCCGCCCGCCATGTCATCGCGAGCCAGGGCGGGAGGACGGTCTTCGAGCTGACCGCCTCCTTCCACGAACCGGAGGACGGCAGGGACTGGCAGCCGTCCCTGGAGATGGACGCCCCCGCCCCCGAGGGCCTGGCCCGCCACGAACTGTCGCCGTTCTTCTTCAAGCTCGCCCCCTATCTCGACGTCCGCCCGGTGGCGCCGCTCGTCGCCGGGGAGGAGTACCCGCTGCGCCACCCCTACTGGATCCGCTTCCGCGGCCCGGTGCAGGACCCGTCGCTGCACCCCTGCCTCATCGCCTACCTGTCGGACCTGGGCCTGGTCCACGCCTCGCGCCCGCCGGGCACCCCCGACGCCTACTCCGGCTTCGCCAGCCTCGACCTCTCCCTGTGGTTCCACCGCCCCGCCCGCGCCGACGCGTGGCTCCTGCACTCCATGGCCCCGGTGTCCAACCACGGCGCCCGCGGCATGACCCAGGGCTCCCTGCGCACCGCGGACGGCGTCCTTGCCGCCTCGGTCGCCCAGGAGACCTTCCTGCGCCGGTCCGCCGGCGGCTGAAGGCCGACCCCGGCCGCCGCCGACTAGAACGTGATTCCGTACGATGCGCCTGGAAACGACGAAAGGTGCGGGCATGGAGGCGAAGGGGGCGCTGGCCGAGATCTTCGGGCTGGAGCGCCAGGACGAGGACCGGTTCCTGGCCCCGCCCGTGGAGTCGGTGCTGCCGCGCACCTACGGGGGGCAGCTCGCCGCGCAGAGCCTGTGGGCGGCGGGCATGACCGTCGCGCCCGGACGTCCGCCGCACTCGCTGCACTCCTACTTCGTCAGGGCCGGGCACCCGGAGAAGCCCGTGCTCCTGGAGGTGCGCGGCACCAGGGACGGACGCTCGTTCTCCACCCGCAACGTCACCGCGTCACAGGACGGAAGGACGATCTTCGAGCTGATCGCCTCCTTCCACGTCCCGGAGGACGGCGACGAGTGGCAGTCGGTACGCGACCTCGGCGTGCCTCCGCCCGAGGGGCTGCCGTCCGTCGACATCACCCCGCACATCGGCCGGATGCCCGACCTCGACATCCGCCCCGTGAACCCTCCCTCGGAGGAGGGCTTCCCGCTCCGCCAGCCCTTCTGGATCCGCGTCCGCGAGCCGGTCGACGACCCCGCCCTCCACCCGTGCCTCCTTGCCTACGTCTCGGACGTCTCCTCCGTCGACTCCTGCCGCCCGCCGGGCCCCGACCGCCCCTACGCCGCGGCGGCCAGCCTCGACCACACGCTGTGGTTCCACCGGCCGGCCCGCAGCGACGAGTGGCTCCTGTACTCGCTGGAGGCCGTCGTCAACCACGGCGCGCGCGGCCTGGCCCGCGGCGGCCTGTACACCGCCGACGGCGCCCTCGTCGCCTCCGTCGCCCAGGAGGCGCTCCTGCGCCCGGCCTGAACGGCCGCCGTCACCTGCCGTTCAGCGCCTCGGTCAGGCGGTCTTCGAGGTCCCCGGGGAAGGCGGGCGCCGCGGACGGCCGCGAGCAGGACGAGGTCAGCGGGGGTGTCTGGAGGCCGCAGTACATCAGGTCCTGGAAGACGAAGCTGAACCTGGTGTAGGAGGGGCTCTCGGGCCGGGGCCGCGCCCGTTCGACCGCCTGGCGGAGCGCGGGCATGAACTCCCACGGCAGATGCCGCACCACCCGCTTGTCCGGGTCCTCCGGCTTGGCGGACTCGCAGTCCTCCGCGCCGCGCCGCTCGTACACCTCGGTGCGCACGGGGGCGAAGCCGCCGCACCAGAACAGCCGGTGCTGGGCGTCGTAGCCGGTGAGCTCGCCGATGAGGTCACGCGCCTCGTCCCGGTAGGGGGAGCGCGCGGCGACGGCGAGGAGCTGGCCGCCCAGGACGCCCTGGCCGGGGAGCGGTGCGACGCCGTACTTGGCGGTGAGGTCCGCCTCCTTCTTCAGGGACGGGTCCTCGGCCAGGCGCCGGTAGGCCGTCGGCCAGTTGCGCAGGAAGAGCGTCCGGCCCGAGAAGAACGCCTCGGTCGCCTCGTCCTCGTGCCAGACGAAGGAGTCGCGCGCGATGAGCGTCCTGCCGTCCGCGGGGCCGAGTTTCTCGCTGATGCTCCGCAGCGCCGTCGGGTTGATCTCGACTTCGCCGTCCTCGACGAGGTCGCCGTCGTCGTGCGCCCACATCAGCTCCAGGGCGTTGACGGTGAAGCCCTCGTAGCGGGCGAGCTGGGCGGCGTAACCGGCCTTCAGGTCACCGTGCGGGGAGGCGAGCACCTTCTCGGCCTGCTCCCACAGCTCCGGCCAGGACTCGGGCGGCCGGAACCCCGCGGCGTCCAGCAGGTCCTTGCGGTAGTACAGCAGCGGGGCGTCCGCGCTGAGGGGGACGGCCCAGAGCCTGCCGTCGAAGTAGCCGCTGCGGCGCAGCGCGCCGGGCAGGAGCGCGTTGAGCGGTTCCCTCTTCTCCAGGTCGGCCAGGGCGCCCTCGGCGATCGGGCGCAGGTACCCGGCCTCGGCGAACTCCGCGACCCAGGGGCCGTCGAGGATGTAGACGTCGATGCCGCATCCGCCGCCCTGCGCCGTCGCGACGGCCTGGGCGTGCTGGAGGTCGGCGACGCCGGGCAGCTCCCGCAGTTCGGCCCGCATCCCGTCGCGACCGCGCCAGTTCTCGATCAGCTCCTTGCGCTGCCTTCCGGAGCTGACGTCCTTGTCGCCCAGCACGGTGAGCGTCCGGGGGCGCTCCGGGCAGCCGTCCGGCCATGACTCGTGGACGGTGATGAGGAGACCCGCCGCGAGCGCCCCGGCGACCGCCGCCGAGGTGAAGGTCGACCGCCGCATGCTCATCTCCAGATCTCCGCGGACAGCTCGGAGCTCAGCTCCTCATAGGAGGTGGGACGCTCGTTGTCGATGCATTCCAGCCCGTCGAGCGCGGAGTCGAGACCTTCGAGCTCGGCGCTGCACGCGCGGCCCGCCAGCGCCACCACCACGACGCGCGTGTCCTTCAGCTGCCTCAGCTCCAGCTCCACGAGTCTGAGGGAGTCGCCGCGGTCGTGGCCGGGATCGTCCTCCAGCCCGTCGGTGAAGACGACGAGCACGCCCTTGGGGTCGGCCGGGCCCAGCGCCCTGGCCCTGGTCCGGATCGCGTGGTACAGGGGTGTGGTCGTCTGGTCGGCGCCGAGCCGGTCCAGGCCGTCCTTGATCCGGGCGAGCCCGGCGGGGCCTGCGGGGACGGCGCCCACGGTCTCCTCCGGCTCTCTTCCCCGGTCCGAGGGGAACACCGACAGCGCGACCCTGTCGCCCTTCTGTAGATCGTCCAGGATGTCGCGGACCAGGTCGCGGCCGACGCGCAGCGGTGTGCCGCCGCCGACCGCCCGCTCCATCGACACCGACAGGTCGAAGAGGAACTCGACGGTGCGCGCGCCCCTGGTGTCCTTCACCCGCCGCTGCGCCGTGTCGAGGACCTTCGGTTCGATGGGCCGCGATCCCGCGCGCCAGCCGCCGCCCGCGGGCGTGTGCCAGGTGAGCCATACGCGGAAGCGCTCGGCGTACCGGTCGCGGTCCTTCTCCTTGTCACCCGGCCAGGTGATCCGGACGAACGGGTAGTCCAGCTGGTAGAGCCCGTCCACGTCGAGGACCGACAGCCTCTCTCGCCTCCCGACGCCGCCGGGGCAGCCCGACTCCTCGGCGATACCGGCGTCGTAGGCGTTCAGCGCCAGCTCCGGGACGATCGCCACCGCCTTCTCCTCGGCGCCGGCCGCGCACAGCACCTCGTTCACGCCGGGCAGCGGGAACCGCGCCAGCTGGCGTTCGAAGGACTTCGTCCCCTCGCCGCCGTAGACGCCGACGCTCCCGAGGGTCCCGGACGCCGAGGTGTCCGGGTTGGGGCGCAGGACCGGGATCCCCCGCGCCCCGGCCTCCTCCAGCAGCCCCTGCCAGTCCGTCCACTCCCCCTCGGAACGGGCGGAGTCCAGCGCGCTCCACGCCGCGGGCGTCGCCGCCGCGACCATCGTCGACCGCGCGCCCGTGGGCCGCGGCCTCCCCAGTTCCGGCAGCCCCAGGCCCGGCGCGAGCAGTCCGGCGGCCTCCGGCGCGGGCGTGACATAGGGGATCTCGGCCGAGCTCGACGCCACCCACGCGTCCGGCTGCGGTGCCACCGACAGCCGCTCGGCCCACCCGTCCGCC
>JAFACJ010000934.1 GCA_023425615.1 Actinomycetes bacterium | reverse complement strand
GTGCGAGGTGTTCTGGCGCGCGTTGAACGGGTAGGCGCTGACGGTGAGCGTCGAGGGCGTGTACTGCGCCCACGAGTGGTAGGTCGTCCACAGCCCGGGGAGCTTGCCGCCGATGAGCCGGGCGACGAACGTCGGCGCGTCCAGGGGCTCCAGCTCCACCTCGATGCCGATCTCCTTGAGGTTGGCCTGGACGATCTGGGCCGTCGCCTCGAACAGCGGTGAGGGGCTCTGGTAGTTGTACTTCAGCGTCGGCACCTTCTTGCCGTACTCCGCCAGAAGGCTCTTGGCCTTGGCCACGTCACGCTGGTAGGTCTTGTTGAGCGCCTCGTCGTAGGCGGGCGACGTCTTGGGCCACGGCAGGTTGGCGGTGTAGCCGCCACCGCGGAAGACCTCGGCGAGGATCCGGTCTCGGTCCAGGGCGTAGGCGATCGCCTTGCGCACCCGCACGTCCGACAGGCCCTCGGCGGTGACGTTCGTGCCGACGTAGATCTGCGTCTCGGAGCCGACGAGCTGCACCTTGTCGATCTTCCCGGCCTGCTCCAGGCGTTCGATGTCGAGGTTGCTGATGCCGTAGGCGTAGTCGATCTGGCCGCTGCGCAGCTGGTTGGCCTGCGCGGTGGAGTCGGGGACGACCGCGATGTCCACGGCGTCCAGATAGGGGCGCCCGGGCACCCGGTAGTCGGCGTTCTTGCTGAACTGGAGCCTGGCGTTCGGCGTCCACTTGTCGAACTTGAACGGGCCGGTGCCGATGTACTTGCTGCCGTCGCCGATCCCCGCGAACGTCTCCTTGTCGACGATCGGGACGATGTCCAGCAGGTCGAGGATGTTGCCGAGCGGGTGCTCCAGACGCAGGACGGCGGTGCGCGGGTCGGAGGTGTCGATCTCCTTGATGGCCTGGGCGGTGCTCTTGAGCTGGCCGTTCCACTTGGGGTCGGCGTAGGTCTTCAGTGAGAACGCCACGTCCTCGGACGTGAACGCGCGTCCGGTGTGGAACTTGACGTCGCCGCGCAGCTTCAGGGTGACCGTCAGCCCGTCGTCGGAGATCTCCCAGCTCTCGGCGAGCTTGGGCTCGGCCTTCAGGCTGTCGTTGGGGTAGTGGACGAGGCTCTCGTAGACCAGGCCGATGATCGTGGTCACGCCGTGGTTGGAGTTGGTGAAGAAGTTCGCCGGCACGAGATCGAAGCCGATGGCGCCGGTGAAGGTGCCGCCCTTCTTCACCGTCCCGGAACCCTGCTCGTCGACCGCGGACGCGCATCCGGTCAGGCCCAGCAGGACGGCTCCGCCGGCGAGGCCGGACAGCAGTGCGCGGCGGGACAAGGGGGTGCTCATGGCGTTCTCTCCTCGGGTCTCACCCACGAGACGGGCTCTCGAAGGTTCACCGTGGCGAATTTGTATGGTATTCCTACCTATTAAGTCAAGTAAGTGGGAATTTTGGGACGTCCCCGACGCCCCTCGGGGAAGGAGCATTGACCATGACCCTGCTGCACAGCGAACCGCGTGAACTCCAGGTGACGAAGGTCGGCGGGAAGATCGGCGCCGTCGTCTCCGGACTGCGCGTCGGCGCCGACCTCTCACCCTCCGTCCTCGCCGAGTTCCGCGCCGCGCTCCTCCGGCACCGCGTCGTGTTCCTGCGCGACCAGCACCACGCCACCGACGCCGACCAGTACGACTTCGCCGCCCGGCTCGGCGAGGTCACCTCACCCCACCCCACCGTCCGCGGCGACGGGAACGCGATCCTGCCGATCGACTCCGAGCAGGGCAAGGCCAACAGCTGGCACACCGACGTCACCTTCGTCGACCGCGTCCCCGCCATCAGCGTCCTGCGCGCGGTCACCCTGCCGCCCTACGGGGGCACCACCGTCTGGGCCAACACCGTCGCCGCCTACGCCGATCTCCACCCGGCGTTCCAGACCCTGGTCGGCCGACTGCGGGCCCTGCACAGCAACGACTACGACTACGCCATCGAGCGCCCCGAGGCCGGTGACCTGGACGCGAAGGTCGCCGCCTACCGTGCCGAGTTCCAGAGCACGTCCTTCCTCACCGAGCACCCCCTCGTCCGCGTCCACCCCGAGACCGGCGAGCCGTCCCTCCTGCTCGGCCACTTCGTCAAGTCGATCCGCGGTCTGTCCTCACAGGACTCGCAGGACCTCTACGCCCTGCTCCAGCGCCACATCACCAAGCTGGAGAACACCGTCCGCTGGACCTGGAGCCCCGGTGACATCGCCATCTGGGACAACCGCGCCACCCAGCACTACGCCGTCGCCGACTACGACGACCACCCCCGCCTCCTCCACCGCATCACCATCGCCGGTGACGTCCCCGTCGGCATCCACGGCGACACCAGCACCGTCCTCCAGGGCGACGCCAGCGCCTTCTCCACCCTCCCGGCCCAGGCCGCCTGATCCCGCGCCCCCGGGCGGTCGCCCCGCCCGGGGGCCTTCGTGCCCGGTACCACTGCTGAGAGCGCGGGGATTGGTTAAACTTTCACTATTTCCTCCCGATTTACCAGAAATACCGGCCGGAGGTCGCCTTGCTGCGTCGTCTCAGTGTTCTGTCCGTCCTGGCGGTCCTTGTCGGGGCGGCGGCCTGCGCGCCGGCCGATGACACCACGGACGCGGCGCCGTCGGCGTCGGGTACCGCCGACTGCGCGAAGGCGAGCCTGCCGCTCAAGACCGCGGGGACGCTCACCATCGGCACGGACAAGCCCGCCTATGAGCCGTGGTTCTCCGGCGACGACCCCACCAACGGCAAGGGGTTCGAGTCCGCCGTCGCCTACGCGATCGCCGAGAAGCTCGGCTTCGCCAAGACCGAGGTCAAGTGGGTGACCGTCGGCTTCGACTCCTCCTACGCGCCGGGCAAGAAGACGTTCGACTTCGACATCAACCAGGTCTCCATCAGCGAGGAGCGGGCCAAGGCCGTGACGTTCAGCGACGGCTACTACGACGTCGCCCAGGCCGTCGTCGGGCTGGAGAACGGCGCGTTCGCCTCCGTCACCGACATCGCCGGCCTCAAGGGCGCCAAGCTCGGCGTCCAGGTCGGCACGACCTCGCTGAAGGCGGTGCAGGACCAGATCCAGCCGTCCGGGCAGCCGCGGGTCTTCAACAACCAGATCGACGCGGTGAACGCGCTGAAGAACAAGCAGGTCGACGCGATCGTCGTGGACCTGCCGACCGCCTTCTACGTCACCGCGGCCCAGGTCGACGGCTCCAAGATCATCGGTCAGCTGCCCGCGGCCGGCGGCACGCCCGAGCAGTTCGGCCTCGTGCTGGAGAAGGGCAGCGCCCTGGTCGGCTGCCTCAACCAGGCGATCGGCGGGTTGAAGACGTCCGGTGACCTCGCCAGGATCCAGGACCAGTGGCTCGCCGCCGCGGCCGGGGCGCCCGTCCTCAAGTGAAGACCGCGGAGCCCTGGGAGAAGAGCGACCGCCAGCGCGAGCGCGAACGGCTGAGACGGCGCGACGCGCAGCGGTCCGGCGCGGTCGCCACCGCCTCGACCGTCGTGGTGATCGGGCTCGCCGGCTGGCTGGTGGTGACCTCCCCCGGCTGGGCGACGGTCAGGGAGACCTTCTTCTCCTGGTCCGAGCTCACCGGTTCCCTCGGTGACGTGCTCGGCGGCTTCTGGGTCAACGTCCAGATCTTCCTCATCGCCGAGCCGATCATCCTGGTGCTCGGCCTGGCGG
>JAFACJ010000928.1 GCA_023425615.1 Actinomycetes bacterium | reverse complement strand
GGCCAGCACGGCATCATGCGCCCGGCGATCGCGGTGACCCTGCCGACCGTGCCGCTGCCGACGGTGCTGCTGGACGCGGGCGCCACCGCCGACGCCAAACCCGAGATGCTGCTGCAGTTCGCGCTGCTGGGCACCGCCTACGCCCAGATCAGGCTGGGCGTCCCCCGGCCCAGAGTGGGGCTGCTGAGCATCGGCTCCGAGCCGGGCAAGGGCAACAAACTGGTGAAGAAGGCGCACGAACTGCTCGCCGCCTCGCCCTTGGAGTTCGCCGGCAACCTGGAGGGCCACGACCTGCTGCGCGGCAAGGCCGAGGTGATCGTCACCGACGGCTTCACCGGGAACATCGCGCTGAAGACGATGGAGGGCACGCTGCGGATCGCGGTCTCCGAACTGCGCCAGGCCCTGACCTCCAGCCGCACCGCCAAACTCGGCGCCGCCCTGCAGCGCAGGGAACTGAGCGAACTGACCGGGCGGTTCGACAGCGAGACCTACGGGGGCGGGGTCCTGCTGGGGCTGAACGGGGCGGTGGTCATCGCGCACGGCGCGTCCCGCGCCCGCGGCATCGCCGCCGCCTGCAAGCTCGCCTACGACCTGTCCAGGGGCCGCCTGATCGACCGGGTGAAGGAGCAGCTCAGCGCCTCGGCCAAGCCATCGCTCTTCTCCCGCAGACCGCACACCGAACCGGCCGCGAGCGGCGAACAGGGCTGACCTCCCGGCCCGCCCGGCCCGCCCGGCCCGCGACGGCGCCGGACGGTGCCAAAGCGCCGAGAGGGCGCTGGGAAAGCACCGGAAGGCGTCGGAAGGGCGCCGGAAGGGCGCTGCTCAAGCTGATCGCCCGCGTCACTCAGCCCGCGCCGCTCAACCCGCGGTGAAGACGGCGGTGACCGCGCGGCCCGCCGGGCCGCCGGACCAGTACCAGCGGGAGGCGGTCAGGCCCACGGTGAGCAGGCCGCGGCCGGACTCGGCGAGCTCCAGCGGGTCGGCGGAGTCGGCGAGGCTCCGCGCCCGCGGCTCGTGGGGTCCGCCCCGGTCCACGACGGTCAGCGCGGTCTCGCCGCGCCCGCGCCGCACCTCGACCGTGAACGAGCCGCCGGGCAGGCCCGAGCGGGTGTGGCGCACCGCGTTGTTGATCAGCTCGGCGGCGGTCAGCGCCATGTCGTCGGCCCGCGGGCAGCCCTCGACCAGGAAGCGCACGAAGTCACGGGCCCGCCGTGCCTCGGCCGGCAGCCCGGGAAAGGCACGCCGCCAGCACATGTCGTCGATCATGAGATCCCGCGCACGGCCGCGGTGCGGAGTGCCGAGAGCTGTCAGAGATGCCGGAGATGCCGTCACGGTCATCGACTGTCCCTCCCCCGCCGTTCAGGCGGTGGTATCGGTTCCGTGGCGCGGTCCCCCCATGCTCCCCCGGATCCGCCTCCCCGTCCTCCAGACGCTGTGACATGTGCGAAACGCTCCCCTCACAGACCACGAACGACCTATGACAGGACTTTTCCGACCCATAGATCATCCAACGCGTTCCAGCCACAAGCAGCACACCGCCAGGCGAGCGCCGCCCTGTGGATCGTCAAACGCGACAGCGCGTCCCAGTCACAGACAGCGCGCCGTCAAGCGGGCGCCGCCCTGTGGATAACGAGTCGAGGGGTCGGGTTGCGACCGATACCCTTGGAACATGTCCGATCCACAACTCGTGCTCGCCGCCCGGGTCCAGGCCGCGATCGGTGCCGCGTTCGGCGCCGAGTTCGCCGCCACCGACCCGCTGATCCGGCCGTCCCAGTTCGCCGACCTGCAGGCCAATGTGGCGCTGCCCCTGTCGAAGAAGCTGGGCCGGCGGCCGCGCGACGTGGCCGAGGACCTGGTCGCCAGGCTCAACGTGGAGGGCATCTGCGCCGAGGTCGAGATCTCCGGGCCCGGGTTCATCAATCTCACCCTCTCCGACGAGTGGATCTCCCACCAGGCGTCGCTGCTGGTCGGAGACCCGCGGGTGGGGGTCCCGGTCACCGACCGGCCGCAGGTCATCCCGGTCGACTACTCCTCGCCCAACGTCGCCAAGGAGATGCACGTCGGCCATCTGCGCACCACCGTGGTGGGCGACGCCTTCTGCCGCACCGCCGAGTTCCGGGGCCACAAGGTCATCCGGCAGAACCACATCGGCGACTGGGGCACCCCCTTCGGGATGCTCATCGAGCACCTGCTGGAGGTCGGCGAGGAGGAGGCGAGGCGGGAGCTGGAATCCGACCCCAACGTCTTCTACCAGGCGGCGCACGCCAAGTTCAAAGCCTCCGAGCAGGGCGAGGGCCACGGCGACTTCGCCACCCGGTCGCGCAGGCGGGTGGTGCTGCTGCAGTCCGGTGACGCCGCGACGCTGGCCATCTGGCAGAGCCTGGTCGACATGTCCAAGCTCTACTTCAACAAGCTCTACCGCGACCTGGAGGTCACGCTCACCGACGCCGACCTGGCCGGAGAGAGCAAGTACAACGACTTCCTCGCCGAGGTCTGCGACGAGCTGGAGGCCAAGGGCCTGGCCGTCGTCGACGACGGCGCGCTGTGCGTCTTCCTGGAGGGCTACACCGGCCGCGAGGGCAAGCCGCTGCCGCTGATCATCCGCAAGAGCGACGGCGGTTACGGCTACGCCACCACCGATCTGGCGGCGCTGCGGTACCGGGCGCGGACGCTCCACGCCGACCGGGTGGTCTATGTGATCGGCATCCCGCAGTCGCTGCATCTGAGGATGGTCTTCGAGACCGCGCGCAAGGCGGGCTGGCTGGAGCACACCGAGCCGTTCCACGCCGGGATCGGCAATGTGCTGGGCACCGACGGCAAGATCCTGCGCACCCGGTCGGGCAAGCCGCTCAAGCTGGCCGACCTGCTGG
>JAFACJ010000897.1 GCA_023425615.1 Actinomycetes bacterium | reverse complement strand
GCTGGACGGGGAGACCGGGCTCGTCGTCCCCGGCCGTTCGACGGAGGCGACGGCGGAGGCGGTGGCCGGGCTGCTGGCCGATCCGCGGCGGGCGGGGGAGCTGGGCGCCAAGGGGCGGTCCTGGGTGGAGCGGGAGTGGACCTGGACCCGGCAGGCGGCGCGGCTCGACGCGCTGCTGGAGGGCTGAGGAGCACCGGGGGCCGCACGTGAAGGGCGCCGGGATCCTCGCGGATACCCGCGCCCCCGCGGCGCAGCGTCCCAGGCCCCGGCGCAGGGGGAGTGCCTTCTTGACCGCCTCGTGGCGGCCGGTCTTGACCGGCGGCTGCGGCTGGCGCCGTATCTTGTTCTTCACCGAACGGCGCCTCTCAGCCTGGGCTCCCTCGTGGATCTCGTTGCGTGATAGCCGTGCCATCGCGGTATCAACCCCCCTCTGCGGACCGATCGGTCGTGCCGGAAGCGTGTTCCGGTGCCCTCAGTCTTGCCGCTGCCAAATCAGGACAGAACCGGCAGAAGGTAGATCGTGGGTAGCGGTGCTCAGCCGTAGATCTCCTCGATCTCCGCGGCGAAGTCGTCGGTCACCAGATGGCGCTTGACCTTCAGCGACGGGGTGAGGTAGCCGTTCTCCACGGTGAAGTCGCCGGGCAGGATCCGGAACTCGCGGATCTGCTCGGCCCGCGAGACCGACAGGTTGGCGTCGGCCACGGCCTTGGCGATCTCCGCCCTGACCTTGGGGTGCTCGGCCAGTTCGGCGACCGGCAGCCCGGCCAGGCCCTGCGCCTGCTGCCAGGGCTCCAGCGCCTCGGGGTCCAGGGTGATCAGGGCCGAGATGAACTTGCGGCCGTCGCCCACCACCAGGCACTGGCTGACCAGCGGGTGCGCCCTGACCCGGTCCTCCAGCGGGGCCGGCGCGACGTTCTTGCCGCCCGCGGTGACCAGGATCTCCTTCTTGCGGCCGGTGATGGCGAGGAAGCCCTCGCCGTCCAGGGAGCCGAGGTCGCCGGTGTGGAACCAGCCGTCCTCCAGCGCCTCCTTGGTGGCCGTCTCGTTGTTCCAGTAGCCGCGCAGCACGCCGACGCCCTTGACGAGGACCTCGCCGTCGTCGGCGATGCGCACCGAGGTGCCGGGCAGCGGCCTGCCGACCGTGCCGATCCGCAGGTGGCCGGGGGTGTTCACGGAGACGGGGGCGGTGGTCTCGGTCAGCCCGTAGCCCTCCAGGATGGTGATGCCGACCCCGCGGAAGAAGTGGCCGAGCCGTTCGCCGAGGGCGGCGCCGCCGGAGACGGCGTGGGTGACCCTGCCGCCGACCGCCTCGCGCAGCTTGGTGTAGACCAGCCTGTCGAAGACCGCGTGCCTGAGCTTCAGGCCGAGGCCGGGGCCTCCGGCGTCCAGCGCCCTGCTGTAGGCGATGGACGTCTCCGCGGCCTTGGCGAAGATCTTGCCCTTGCCGCCGGCGACCGCCTTCTGCTCGGCGCCGTTGTAGACCTTCTCGAAGACCCGGGGGACGGCGAGCAGGAAGGTCGGCCGGAAGGAGCCGAGGTCCTCCAGCAGGTTCTTGATGTCGGGGCTGTGGCCCAGCACCACGCCCGACTCGATGACCAGCACCTGGATCAGCCGGGCGAAGACATGGGCCAGCGGCAGGAACAGCAGGGTGGAGCCGCCGCCGGTCTCGTCCAGGATCACCTTGAGCTCACCGGCGCGCCCGTTGCGGCACAGTTCGGTGAAGTTGGCGTGGGTGAGCTCGCAGCCCTTGGGCCGGCCGGTGGTGCCGGAGGTGTAGATCAAGGTGGCCACCTCTCCACCTCAACAATCGGTGCGGCGCTCCTCGACCTGGGCGTCGGTGATCTGCTCGCCCGCCGCCGCCAGTTCGGCGAGGCCGCCCTCGTCGATCACCCAGGTCCGCTCGGCCCCGGCCTCGCGGGCGGAGGAGGCGTGCGCGGCGGTCTCGGTGAAGATCCCGGTGGCGCCGGAGTCCGTCAGGATCCAGGAGATCTGCTCCACCGAGGAGGTCTCGTAGATCGGGACGGTCACCGCGCCCGCGGTCCAGATCGCGTAGTCGATCAGCGTCCACTCGTAGCGGGTGCGCGACAGGAGTGCCAGCCGGTCGCCCGGCCGCACGCCCAGCGCGATGAGCCCCTTGGCCAGCCGTACCACCTCGTCCTTGAAGGCGCCGATGGAGACGGGCTCCCAGCCGGACCCGCCGGGGCGGCGGAAGGCGATCTGGCCTGGGTTGCGGGCGGCGCGTTCGAAGACCGTGTCGGTCGTCGTCACGGAGTCGGGCACTTCCACCAGGGCGGGGACGGTGAGCTCGCGCACTGACTTGGTCCTTCGCAAGATGGGGTCATGAGGGTCGGACGACGGTACCGCGATTTAGCTACTGGTGGGTAGGGGTGCCTTGTTCTCACCCCCGCATTCCCTCCAGCAGGGAAAACACCTTCAAATGCTATCTCCGTTATGTTGGGACCATGCGGATCCACGTGGTGAGCGACGTCCATGGCAGGGCGGACGCGCTCGCCCGGGCCGGGGACGGCGCCGACGCGCTGATCTGCCTGGGCGACCTGATCCTCTTCATCGACTACGCCGACCACGGCCAGGGACTGTTCGCCGAGCTCTTCGGCCGCGAGGCCGCCGACCGGTACATGGCGCTGCGCGCGGAGAAGGACTACGAGGGCTCGCGGATCTTCTCCCAGCGGATGTGGGAGACGCTGGAGGGCGACGCCTGGCCGCACATCGAGGCCGCGGTCCGCCGCCAGTACGCCGAGCTGTTCGCCGCGATGCCCGTCCCGTCGTACCTGACGTACGGGAACGTGGACTTGCCGGCGCTGTGGCCGGAGTACCTGCGCCCGGGGCAGACGGTGCTGGACGGCCAGACCGCGCTGATCGGGGGGCTGCGCTTCGGCTTCGTCGGCGGCGGCCTGCGCACCCCGTACCACACCCCGTATGAGATCGACGACGCCGAGTACGCCGCGAAGGTCGAGGCGGTCGGCGAGGTCGACGTCCTGTGCTGCCACATCCCCCCGGCGGTGCCCGAACTGCTCTACGACACCGTCGCGCGCCGCTTCGAGCGCGGCAGCGAGGCGGTGCTGCGCCTGGTCGAGCTGACGCAGCCGCGCTACGTCCTGTTCGGGCACGTCCACCAGCCCCTGGTCCGGCGGACGCGGATCGGCCGCACCGAGTGCGTGAACGTGGGGCACTTCCGCGCCACCGGAGAACCGTATGTGCTGCGTCTTGAGGAGTAACCTCCGGCTGTAGGACAGACGAACGCGAGGGGACGCGCATGGCCGACCGCACCAGCTCCAGCATCACCATCAAGGCCGGCAAGAAGGAGATCATGGGGGTGATCGCCGACTATCCGGCCTATCCCGACTGGGCGGACGGCATCAAGTCCGCCGAGGTGCTCAGCACCCACCCCGACGGCAGGCCCGAGCTGGTGCGGATGACGCTCTCCTCGGGGCCGATCAGCGACACCTACACGATGCGCTGCCGCTGGACGGGCGATGAGGAACTGCGCTGGGACCTGGCCGAGGCGGGCT
This sequence comes from Actinomycetes bacterium, assembly GCA_023425615.1. Classification (GTDB taxonomy): domain Bacteria; phylum Actinomycetota; class Actinomycetes; order Streptosporangiales; family Streptosporangiaceae; genus Actinocorallia. The sequence goes on along the minus strand of JAFACJ010000897.1, from coordinate 1,762 downwards.
CGGTGGTGAGCGGCATGAACGGCGGCTACACCCTGAGCGAGGGCACCGGGGGCACCGAGGTGGTCTACGAGCTGGCCGTGGACGTGAAGATTCCCATGATCGGCATGTTCAAGCGCAAAGCGGAGAAAATTATTATTGACGCCGCTCTGAAGGGGTTGAAGCGCCAGGTCGAGAGATGACCTTGGGCCATACCGATACCTGCCGGTAACCGCCCTGACACGGTACGGTTGCCGGCTGACCATGAGGTGAGTGGAACGAATGACCGATCAGCCTGGCCATGTGCTCGAAGAGGCGTTCAAGCTCTTCGAGGCGGTCCGCCGACGGATGTCCGATGACCGCGGCCCGGGGGATGTGTGGAGCGAGGCGGTCCGCGAGGAACCGCCCGCGGGAGTCTGCCCCCATGGCTGTCCGGTCTGCCGGGCGATGGAGGCGGCCAAGGCGTCCGGTCCCGACGTCCTGGGCCATGTGGTCGACGCCGGCCAGTCGCTGTTCGCCGCCGTCCAGGACGTCCTCGCCGGGTATGAACGATCCCGCGCGGCGCGTCCGGCCGGTGGCGAGCGGGCGGCGCGGACGGAACGGGAGCCTCAAGGGGGAGGCACCGGGACCGGCGGGGAAGACCCGCTGGACATCGGCTGACCGTACGACCCGGGTGCGAGGACCGCCCGGTTGAGGAGGAGGCGCGGCAATGTCGCTGACCATCGGTGTGGATGTGGGGGGTACCAAGGTCGCCGCCGGGGTGGTCGACGAACAGGGACTGATCCTGGAGAAGGTGCGCAAGCCGACGCCTTCCACCAATCCAGAGGAGATCGCCGACGTCATCGCCGAGCAGGTGGACCTGCTCAGAGAGAAGTTCAGCGACGTGATCGCGGTCGGTGTCGGCGCGGCGGGCTTCGTGGACGAGAGCCGCTCGACCGTGCTGTTCGCCCCCAACCTCGCCTGGCGCGATGAACCGATCAAGGAGAAGGTCGAGCGGCGGGTCGGCCTTCCGGTGGTGGTGGAGAACGACGCCAACGCCATGGCCTGGGGCGAGGCCAGGTTCGGCGCGGGCCGCGGCGAGCCGTACCTGGTGTGCATCACCCTGGGCACCGGGATCGGCGGGGGCATCATCATCGACGGCAGGCTCTACCGCGGCCGGTACGGCGTGGGCGCGGAGTTCGGGCACATGCGGGTGGTGCCGGACGGGCGGCGCTGCGGCTGCGGCAACCGCGGCTGCTGGGAGCAGTACGCCTCGGGCAACGCCCTGGCGCACGAGGCGCGCGACCTGGCCCGGGTGGATCCCGGCTGGGCGGCCCGGATGATCGAGCTCAGCGGCGGCTCGCCCGAGGTCATCACCGGCCTCGCGGTCTCGCAGGCGGCGCACGAGGGGGATCCGGCGGCGCTGGAGTGCTTCCAGTCGGTGGCCGAGTGGACCGGGCAGGGCATGGCCGATCTGGCCGCCACCCTGGACCCCGGCGCTTTCATCATCGGCGGCGGCCTGTCCGCCGTCGCCGACCTCCTGCTGGAGCCGATCAAGAAGGCGTTCGCGGGCGCGGTCACCGGCCACGGCCACCGCAGGCTCGCCGACGTGCGGGTCGCCGAACTCGGTCCGGACGCCGGCATCGTCGGCGCCGCGGACCTGGCGCGGCAGTGATCCGGCGGGTGCCGCGCTGATCGGCGTCCTGTCCTACAACCTCAGGTCGCTGCGCGACGATCCGCGGGCGGTGGCCCGGGTGGTGCGCGACTGCGCGCCCGACGTGCTGTGCCTGCAGGAGGTGCCGAGGTT
>JAFACJ010000807.1 GCA_023425615.1 Actinomycetes bacterium | reverse complement strand
GCTGGGCGTGCTGGCCGACCCCCTGTGAGCCGGCTCCCCCGAACCGGTTTCTCCCACCAGGAAGGACTCCGATGATCGTTCATTCCCTCGCCGACCTGGCGCGGGCCCGTCGCGCCCTGGCGGGCAGCGTCGCGTTCGTCCCCACGATGGGGGCGCTGCACGACGGGCACCGGGAGCTGATCAGGCGGGCGCGGGAGCTGGCCGACCACGTCGTGGTCAGCGTCTTCGTCAACCCCCAGCAGTTCGGCGAGCAGGCCGACCTCGACCGCTACCCGCGGACGCTGGAGACAGACGCGGCGCTCTGCGACGCCGAGGGGGTGGCGCTGGTGTTCGCGCCGTCCGTCGCCGACGTCTATCCCCGGCCGCTGGAGGTCTCGATCAGCACCGGCCGGATGGGGCGGGTCGTGGAGGGCGCGGCACGTCCCGGGCACTTCGACGGGATGGCCACCGTGGTGGCCAAGCTCTTCGGGATGGTCCGCCCCGACAAGGCGCTCTTCGGGCAGAAGGACGCCCAGCAGCTCGCGGTGATCCGGCGCCTGGTGGAGGACCTCGACCTCGGCGTCGAGATCGTCGCGGTCCCCACGGTGCGGGAGCCGGACGGGCTGGCGCTCTCCAGCCGCAACCGCTTCCTGGCGCCGGAGGAGCGGCGCACCGCCCTCGCGCTCTCCCGCGCCCTGTTCGCCGGGCGCGACGCCGTGCCGGGCGGCACCGCAGCCGTCCTTGAGGCGGCGCAGCCGGCCCTGGACGAGGCGGCCAAGGCCGAGCCGCCGCTGCGCCTTGACTACCTCGTCCTGGCCGACCCCGCCACTTTCGACCCCGTCGAGCCCGGCCACCGCGGGCCCGCCGTCCTTGCCGTCGCCGCGCGCGTCGGCGCCACCCGTCTCATCGACAACCTCCCCCTGGAGTTCTGATGTTCCGGACCATGTTCAAGTCGAAGATCCACCGGGCGACCGTCACCCAGGCGGATCTGCACTACGTCGGGTCGGTCACCATCGACGCCGACCTCATGGAGGCGGCCGACCTGCTGCCCGGCGAGCAGGTGCACATCGTGGACATCACCAACGGAGCGCGTCTGGAGACGTACGTCATCGAGGGGCCGCGCGGCACCGGCGTGATCGGGATCAACGGCGCCGCCGCCCATCTGGTGCACCCCGGCGACCTGGTGATCCTCATCAGCTACGCCACGATGTCCGACGCCGAGGCCCGCTCCTTCCGGCCCTCGGTGGTCCACGTGGACTCCGCCAACCGGATCGTCCTCCTCGGCGACGACCCGGCCGAGCCGGTCCCCGGCACCGACACCCTCCGTCCCGATCTCGTGCACTGAGTCCTCCGCGTCCGGTTCCCCCACCCCCGGGGGAATAGCCCTCCCCGGATTAGTGTCATACTGACGAAAACCCCCCGAGGAGGGCGTCATGATCGACGAGCTGGCCGCAGGCGTACCCGGCTGGAGCGTGCGCACCGAGGTGGTGGTCATCGGCTCCGGTATCGCGGGGCTGGTCACGGCCATGCGCGCGGCACGGCACGGCCGGGTGCTGCTGGTCACCAAGGCGCTGCTGGACGCCGGGTCCACCCGGTGGGCGCAGGGCGGCATCGCCGCGGCGCTCGCCCCGGAGGACAGCCCGCGGGAGCACCTCGCCGACACGCTCACCGCCGGGGTCGGCCTGTGCGACACCGAGGCCGTCCACACCCTCGTCACCGAGGGCCCGGACGCGGTGCGGCGGCTCATCGAGATGGGCGCGCACTTCGACCTCGCGGCCGACGGCACGGTGTCGCTCACCCGCGAGGGCGGCCACCACCGCAGGCGGATCGCGCACGCGGGCGGAGACGCCACCGGCGCCGAGATCAGCCGGGCGCTGCTGACCGCGCTCAAGCAGACCGAGCGGGTCGAGGTCATCGAACACGCCCTGGTACTCGATCTGATCATGGAGGGCGGACGCGCCGCCGGCGTCACCCTGCACGTCATGGGCGAGGGGAGCAGGGACGGGGTCGGCGCGGTGCGGGCGCGCTCCGTCGTGCTGGCCACCGGCGGGCTCGGCCAGGTCTTCTCCGCCACCACCAACCCGGTGGTCTCCACCGGCGACGGGGTCGCGCTGGCGCTGCGCGCCGGAGCCGAGGTCGCCGACCTGGAGTTCGTGCAGTTCCACCCGACGGTGATGTGGCTGGGCCACGACGCCAGGGGCCAGCAGCCGCTGATCTCCGAGGCGGTCCGCGGCGAGGGCGCCCACCTGGTGGACGCCTCCGGCGAGCGGTTCATGGTCGGCCGGCACGAGCTCGCCGAACTCGCCCCCCGCGACGTGGTCGCCAAGGGCATCATGAACCGGATGCGCGAGACCGGCGAGCCGCACATGCTGCTCGACGGCCGCCACCTGGGCGCGCGGTTCTGGGAGTCGCGCTTCCCCACCATCCTGGCCAGCTGCCGGGAGCACGGCATCGACCCCGTGGCCGAGCCGATCCCCGTCGTCCCCGCCGCCCACTACGCCAGCGGAGGCGTCCGCACCGACCGCCACGGGCGGACGTCCATCCCCGGCCTCTACGCCTGCGGCGAGACGGCCTGCACGGGCGTCCACGGCGCGAACCGGCTCGCCTCCAACTCCCTCCTGGAGGGCCTCGTCTTCGCCGAACGCATCGGCGAAGCCCTGTCCACCGACCTCGCCGACGCCACGGGCGCGGTGGGCGTGGTGGCCGGGGGAGCCGTCGGCGGGCGGGAAGAGCGGGAGCGGCGCGGGAGATTGCTCGATCCGGCGGTGCGCGGTGAGATCCAGCGTGTCATGAGCACTTACTGTGGGGTCCTGCGGTCGGCCGAGGGGTTGGCCGAGGCCCGCCGTCTGCTGGCGGAGCTGGGCGGGCGTGTCAGCGAGGACCCATGTGTGGAGGCGTGGGAGACCACCAACCTGCACACCGTGGCCACGGCCATCGTGGCGGCGGCCGAGCGCCGCGAGGAGACCCGCGGCAGCCACTGGCGGGAGGACTTCCCCGAACGTGACGACGACCGCTGGCTGGGGCATCTGAGCGGGAGCGTCGAGGCGGGGGCGTTCCGGCTGTCCTTCGTCCCGGCGCGCTCTCACCGGACCACGGTGGTCTGAGCACCACCCGGTGCGGTGGTGCGGCGGCTCGGTGGTGCGGCGGCTCGGTGGTGTGGTGGCTCGGTGGTGCGGTGGCGCGGCGGTGCGGTGGCACGGCGGTGTGGCGGCACGGCGGTGCGGTGGCGCGGTGGAAGGGCGGCTCGCCGGTGGGAGCCGGGCGAGTGCAATTGGCAGTTCGAGTTCAGTGAGTGGGGAAACGATGACGCCTGATTTGTCGCGGCGGTTGCGGGAGCAGGGGCTCGATCCTCTGGCTGTGGAGACGCTGGTGGGTGTCGCGCTGGCCGAGGACGGGGAGGTCGATGTCACGAGCGAGCCCATCTTCGATCCGGCGCAGGTCTCCACGGCGGACTTCACGGCGCGGAAGGAGGGCGTCGTGGCCGGGCTGCTGGTCGCGGAGGTCGTCTTCGACGTGCTGGTGGGGGCCGAGGCGGAGCTGGAGGCGCATGTCGCGGACGGCGATCGGGTCGCCAAGGGGGATGTGCTGCTGACCGTCACGGCGCCGACGGTGCGGCTTCTGCGGGCGGAGCGCGTCGCCCTCAACTTCCTGACGCATCTGTCGGGGATCGCGTCGCAGACGGCCTTGTGGGTGAAGGCGATCGAAGGGACGGGCGCGCGGGTGCGTGACAGCCGTAAGACACTTCCGGGGCTGCGGCAGTTGCAGAAATGGGCGGTGCGGTGCGGAGGCGGCGTCAACCACCGCATGTCGCTTCAGGACGCGGCGCTCATCAAGGACAACCATGTCGCGGCCGCGGGCGGTGTTACCGCCGCTTATAAGGCCATTCGCACGCGTTATCCGGAGTTGCACATCCAGGTCGAGGTCGACACTCTGGAACAGCTCGAAGAGGCGTTGACGGCCGGGGCGACCGACATTCTGCTGGACAATATGTCGGACATGACGATGGCCGAAGCGGTTCGGCTCACCGCAGGGCGTGCCACCCTGGAGGCGTCGGGAGGACTGGACTTGGACAGGGCCCGAGATGCCGCCGCGACCGGAGTGGACTACCTTGCGGTGGGCGGCCTCACGCATTCCGCGACGGCCCTCGACATCGGCCTTGACTTCCGTACCGCAGCGGGGACCTGATGCTTCTCACGATCGACGTCGGCAACACCCACACCGTCCTTGGCCTGTTCGAGGGCGAGGACGTCATCGAGCACTGGCGGATCAACACCGATCCGCGCCGTACCGCCGACGAGATAGCCGTCGTGCTGCAGGGGCTCGTCCAGCAGAGCCCCCTGCTGGTCGAGACCGACATCAGCGGCATCTCCCTGTGCTCGACCGTGCCCTCGGTCCTGCACGAGATGCGGGAGATGTGCCGCCGGTACTACGGCGACGTCCCCACGATCATCGTGGAGCCCGGGGTGAAGACCGGCGTCCCGGTGCGCATGGACAACCCCAAGGAGGTCGGCTCCGACCGGATCGTCAACTCCCTGGCCGCCATCCACCTGCACGGCGGCCCTGCCATCGTCGTGGACTTCGGCACCGCCACGACCTTCGATTGCGTCTCGCCCCGCGGCGAGTACGTCGGCGGCGCCATCGCGCCCGGCATCGAGCTGTCCATCGACGCGCTGTCGCAGCGCGGCGCCCAGCTCCACAAGATCGAGCTGGTCCGGCCCCGGCACGTGATCGCCAAGAACACCGTCGAGGCGCTCCAGTCGGGCATCATCTTCGGTTTCGCCGGCCAGGTCGACGGGCTGGTCGAGCGGATGGCCGAGGAGCTGTGCGACAACCCCGACGAGGTCAAGGTGGTGGCGACCGGCGGCCTCGCCCCGCTGGTGCTGGAGGAGGCGCGCAGCATCGACGTCTTCGAGCCCTGGCTCACGCTGCACGGGCTGCGGCTGATCTACGAGCGCAACGTCGGCGGATCCTGAGGACGCGTTCGCTTCGGTTTTCCCGGCTCGATAGCCTTGACACCGTGAGTGAGCAGACCTACGACGGTGCCTATGAGGACGCCCCGGAGCAGATGCGCGTCCGCCTGGAGAAGGTGGCGCGGCTCCGGGAGAGCGGTGTCGACCCCTATCCGGTGAACTTCCCGCGTACCCACACCATCGCCGAGGTCCGCGAGAAATACCCCGAACTGGAGCCCGGCGCCGAGACGGGCGACCGTGTCGGCATCGCGGGCCGGGTCATGCTCTCGCGCGTCGGCGGCAAGCTCTGCTTCGCCACGCTGAAGGACGGCACCGCCGAGATCCAGGTGATGATCTCCCTGGCCGGGGTCGGCGAGGAGGCGCTCGCCGCCTGGAAGCACGACGTCGACCTCGGCGACCACGTCGGCGTCGAGGGCGAGGTCATCGCGTCACGGCGCGGCGAGCTGTCGATCATGGCCGACCGCTGGGCGCTCACCTCCAAGTGCCTGCGCCCGCTGCCGGAGAAGCACGCCGGGCTCACCGACCCCGAGGCCCGGGTGCGGTACCGCTACGTCGACCTCATCGTCAACGACGAGGCGCGCAAGATGGCGCGGCTGCGCAGCGACACCGTGCGCGCCGTCCGCGACTTCTGGCACGAGGAGGGCTATCTCGAGGTCGAGACGCCGATGCTCCAGCCGATCCACGGCGGCGCGACGGCACGCCCGTTCAAGACGCACATCAACGCCTACGACATGGAGCTCTATCTGCGCATCGCGATCGAGCTCTATCTCAAGCGGCTGGTCGTCGGCGGGATCGACAAGGTCTTCGAGATCAACCGCAACTTCCGCAACGAGGGCGCGGACTCCACGCACAACCCCGAGTTCACGATGATCGAGGCGTACGGCACCTACCTCGACTACAACGACATGGCCGACCTGACCCAGCGCATGTACCAGAAGGCCGTGGTGGCCGCGCTGGGCCACTCGGTGGTGGTGCACGAGGGCCGGGAGTACGACCTGTCCCTGCCGGTGTGGCCGCGCGTCACGCTCTACGGCTCGGTCTCCGAGGCGCTGGGCGAGGAGATCACCCCGCACACCCCGATCGAGACCGTGCGCAAGCTCGCCGACGCCCGCGAGGTGCACTGGGACCCCAAGTGGGGGCAGGGCAAGCTGGTGCAGGAGGTGTTCGAGGAACTCGTCGAGCACACCCTGAGGCAGCCGACGTTCGTCATGGACTACCCGCTGGAGACCTCGCCGCTGACCCGCGAGCACCGCGACGAGCCGCTGCTGACCGAGAAGTGGGACCTCATCGGCTTCGGCACCGAGCTGGGCACCGCCTACTCGGAGCTGGTCGACCCGATCGAGCAGCGCCGCCGGCTCACCGAGCAGTCGCTGCTGGCCGTCGGCGGCGACCCGGAGGCGATGCAGCTGGATGAGGACTTCCTGCGCGCCCTGGAGTACGCGATGCCGCCGACGGGCGGCATGGGCGCGGGCATCGACCGGATGATCATGGCTTTCACCGGCCGGAACATCCGCGAGACCATCCTGTTCCCGCTGGTGAAGCCCGGCTCCTGACGGACGCCGCGATGATGGCGTCTCCCGCGGCCGGGCACCGGCCGCGGGGTCAGGACGCCGACTCGCGTACGACGAGTTCGGGCGCCAGGACGAGGTGCCGGTTCTCGGCGCCCTCCAGCAGCAGGCCGACCGCGGCGCGGCTCAGCTCGCGGCTGGGCTGGCGGACGGTGGTGAGCGGGACGACGGCGGTGGCGGCGGGGCGATGTCGTCGTAGCCGACGACCGCGACGTCCTGGGGGAGCTTCACACCGTTGCGGGTGAGTTCGTTGACGAGCCCGATGGCCAGCAGGTCGTTGACGCAGAAGACGCCGCCGGGGAGCGTTCCAAACTCCAGAAGTCGCCGCGCGGCCCGCTGTCCCGCCTCGACCGTCGGCTCCGTCTCGGCGATGGTGAGCACCTGCTCGGGGGAGTAGCCGGAGTTGTTGAGGGCGCGCAGCGCGCCGCCGCGCCGCTGGCGGATCGGCGGCGCCTCCGGTTCGGCGGTGACGACCGCCAGGTCGTGGCGGCCCAGTTCGACGAGGTGGCGCATGGCCAGCGCGCCGCCCTGCACATGGTCGACGCTCACCGAGCAGGCTCCCGCGCCGGGCACCCGACGGTCGACGAGCACCGCACGCACGCCCCTGTCGCGCAGCCTGGCGATCCGGTCCGCGTCCAGTGCGACGGGGGTGATGACGACGCCGCAGACGCCCTGCTGCTCCAGGAAGTCGAGGCAGCGGCGCTCCTTCTCCGGGCTGCCCTCGCTGGTGCACCAGATGACGTCGTAGCCGCCGGTGTTGGAGGCGTCCTCGGCGCCGCGGCCGAGGTCGGTGAAGTAGGGGTTGGCGAGATCCTCGACGATCACTCCGAGTGTTCTCCCCGATCCCTGACGCAGGGTCCGCGCCGCCTCGTTGCGCACGAATCCCAGCTCCTCGATGGCGGCGAGCACCCGGACCCTGGTCGCATCGGACACGACGCCTGGCCGGTTTAGGACATTCGAAACGGTCCCAACTGAAACTCCCGCGCGACGCGCTACCTCCCGAATGCTCGCTCGCATCAGTCCACTCCCCCCCGGGTCGGGATGTGTTGTCGCAGGTTAACGGCTCCCCGTGAATCGGTGCCTCGCGGAGGCTGCACGGGACGTGATGTATGGATCACTTTTTGCGCTCTTGGAGAGCTTGACGGTCCGGATCCGGCCGCCTAGCGTTCCGGGTCGTAGGGAGCTTGAAACGATTCATGGACCGGAGAGGGGAAGGCTGCAACCGATGTCCCTTCTCTCGAGCCGACGTTACTCAGCGTTCCCCGCGAATGGCACGAGAACGACGTATCGGCCGAGTCCGGCCACCGACGATCAGTAGTACTGGACCCATTGCCCAAAGCAGCGCAAGCTGCGCCCCCGCGGTCAGCATCAGCGACGAGGGAGGAATGGAGTGGATCAGGGCACACTCGCGCGCCGGGCCTTCGACGAACCCCGGCTGAGCGAGGACGAACTGAAGTTGCTGGCGCAGATCGCCAGTGGCGTGACCGCTGACGTGGCGGCCCGGAAACTCGAACTCAGCGCGCGGACCCTGCGTCGCCGTCTTCGGGCCATCTGCGACCGTCTGGACGTGAACACCCCCATCGAGGCAGTCGTGTGGGCGGCCAGACGACAGCTCATCTGAGCCGCCGTCGACACGGCCGCGGCGGCTCCCGCGGCCGGCCGAGACGAACGCCGCCGCCATGGGGCCCTCAGCCCTCCATGGCGGCGGCTTCCGTTCTCAGGCGACCCGTACGCCGCCCGCGAAGGGGCGGCCGTCGATCGGGGCTATCTTCACCACGTCGCCGGTCTGCGGCGCGTGCACCATCTGCCCGTCGCCGATGTACATGCCGACATGGTGCAGGTCGCTGTAGAAGAAGACGAGGTCGCCGGGCTGGAGCTGGTCGCGGCTGACATGGACGCCGGCGTTCCACTGGCTCCCGGTGTAGTGCGGCAGGCTGATGCCGACCCGTGCGTAAGCCCACATGGTGAGCCCCGAGCAGTCGTAGCTGTTCGGCCCGTCGGCGCCCCACACATAGGGCTTGCCGAGCTGGGTGAGCGCCTGGCGCAGCGCCTCGGCCGCCTTGCCGGCCCCCGGGATCGCGGGGATGTCGACGATCTTCCGGGGGTTCTTTCTGACGATCTTGTCGCGGATCTTGGTGTACTCGTCGCGGAGCTTCTTCTGCCGGCCGGTCAGCTCCTCGTTGAGCTTGCGGACCTGGTCGGCGCGGTCGTCCGCGGACTTCTTCGCGCGCTGCGCCGACTGCATCGCAGCCAGCAGCTCCGTCACCTTCGTACCGTTCTGCGAGGCGAAATAGCTGAGCGTCGAGGTCTGGTCGAGGAAGTCCTGGGGGTTCTCGGAGGTGGCGAGGATCGCCGCCTGGTCCGTGCCGCCCATCATGTAGCTCGTGGCGGCCAGCCCGCTCACCTCCTGCGCCACGGTGTCCAGCGCCTTCTGCTGCCGCTTGGCGTTGTCCGAGGCCACCTCGGCGGCGCGCTCGGCCTGCTTCAGCTTCACCTTCAGCCCGTTGATCTGCTCGCTGACCTGTTCCAGCTCCTCGTGGATGGCCTCGATGCGCTTCATCGGATCGGGTTCGGCGTGGGCGGTGCCGGGGACGCTCAGGACGAGCGCGCCGATACCGCAGGCGGTGGCGAGCAGACGACGATGGGGGCGTTTCACGGACTTCCTCTCCTCGGCCGCCTGCCTGGACCGGCTGTCGGGTGGGGGCCGGAGCAGCCCCAGCCGCCTCGTCGCGGCGCACCCGGGGCCTGCGCCGGTCCCGGTACCCCGGAGCGGGCTGCGTCCGGGGGATTCGGCGGGTACAGCAGACGTGAACTGCTGCTGACACTCAGCGCAGGAGACTAACGAAGTCTGCCGCCTCTGCCAACCGAAGCGACGGAACGGACCGCGATCCGACGGGCGGGTTTCGCGCGGCCCGCACGCCGTGTGAGCGCGCGGCGCGGTCCGCGCCCGTGTCCGGTTCCTTTTGCGCAGGTCGATTGAGGTCCGCAAAGGGCCTCTGTGCCACTAGTCTCGAGTTCACTATGGAGCTGACGATCCGGCGGGCGCGCACGCCCGATGTCCGCGACATCCGGCGCCTCGTCGACACGTACGGCGGCCCCGGGAGACGTCTTCTAGAGAAGAGCACGGTGAACCTCTATGAGGACGTACAGGAGTTCTGGGTGGCACACGCTCCGGAACTGGGCGGTGTCATCGGATGCGGCGCGCTGCATGTGATGTGGGAGGATCTGGCGGAGGTCCGTACCGTCGCAATCGATCCGGAATGCCGGGGCATGGGCATCGGTCACCAGATCGTCGACAAGCTTCTGTCCACCGCGCGAGAACTGGGTGTCCGGCGGGTTTTCTGCCTTACCTTCGAGGTGGAGTTCTTCGCGCGCCACGGTTTCCGAGAGATCCAGGGCACTCCGGTGTCGCACGCCGTCTACGAAGAGCTTCTGCGTTCCTATGACGACGGGGTCGCGGAGTTCCTGGATCTGGATCGGGTGAAGCCCAACACGTTGGGCAACACGCGGATGCTGCTCCGCTTGGAGGAATGACGACATCATGAGCGAACCCCCCAACCCGTACGGTCCGCGTCCAGGCGGAGGATATGGACCGTCCCAGCCCGGGCAAGACCCTTACGGCTCGCCGCGTCCCCCGCAACAGCCCGGCTATGGTCCGCCCAGTCCGGGATATGGAGGGCAGCCGGGATATGGTCCCCCTCAGCCCGGATATCCTGCGCACGAGGAACCGCCCCGGCAGACTTATCGGGCGCCTGTGCCCAGTGGCCCGCATCCGGCGGAGAACCTTCCGCTCGCGGCATTCCGGCAGCGCGCCCAGGCCCGTCTGATCGACGCGGGCCTGGTGTGGGTCGCCGGCTTCGCGGTGGTGTTCCCGGTGGTGCTGGCGTCCATCGGCATCGACAAGGAAGAGGACGGCGCCTGGTCGTCCCCCGTCCTGTGGACGACGTTCATCGTGGTGGCGGTGCTGCCGTTCCTGTACGAGGCGGTGCAGCTCGCCTTCTGGGGGCAGACG
>JAFACJ010000842.1 GCA_023425615.1 Actinomycetes bacterium | reverse complement strand
CCAGCACGCTGGAGCCGCCGCCGGGCCGCGGCCGTCGCCGCGGTGTTCCTCGTGGTGCAGGGGGCCGTCTGGTTTTTGGGGGCGGCGCCCATGACGAGGTTCGCGGTCCTCGTCGTCTCGCTCCTGGTCTTCCCGGTCAGCGCCTTCCTGGCGTTCGACCGGCGCTGAACCGCGTGGACGAGGACCGCGGACCACCGGAGACGACGCGCCTTCGCCTCCGGCGGCCCGCGGAGTCAAGGCACCCGGCCGCGACCCGTCAGGGCCGGTCCAGGGCGCGGTCCAGGTTGACCGCCGAGCTGATCAGCGCCAGATGGGTGAACGCCTGCGGGAAGTTGCCGAGCGCCTCGCCGGACGGGCCGATCTCCTCGGCGTAGAGGCCGACGTGGTTGGCGTACGTCAGCATCTTCTCGAAGATCATGCGGGACTCCTTGACCCGCCCGGCCTGGGTGAGGGCGTCCACGTACCAGAAGCTGCAGAGGTTGAACGTGCCCTCCTCGCCGTCGAGGCCATCGTGCCCGGTGTGGGCGTAGCGGTGCACGAGGCTGTCGGAGACCAGCTCGGTGCCGATCCGGTCGAGCGTCATGAGGAAGCGCGGGTCGGTCGGGCCGCTGAACTTCACCATCGGCATGCACAGCACCGAGGCGTCCAGCAGCTTGCTGCCCGGGTGCATGACATAGGCGCCGAGCTCGGGGTCCCAGCACTCCTGCTGGACGAACCGGTAGGCGCGGGCGGCGAGGCGCTGCCACTTGTTGATCCGGGCGGGCAGGCCGCGGTCGCGGGCCAGGCGCCCGGCCCGTTCGAAGGCGGTCCAGGTCATCAGCGCCGAGTAGGTGAAGCGCTGGCGTCCGCCGCGCACCTCCCAGATGCCCTCGTCCGGCTCCTCCCAGTGGTCGGCCAGCCAGTCCAGGCGCTGGGACAGGCCCTGCCACAGGTCGTAGGAGATCGGCACCTCGCGGTTGTAGAGGTAGACGGCGTCCATGAGCTCGCCGTACACGTCGAGCTGGCGCTGCCCGGCGGCGGCGTTGCCGATGCGCACCGGGCGCGAGCCGCGGTATCCCTCCAGGTGGTCGAGGGTGTGCTCGGGGAGCTTGTCGCTGCCGTCCACCGAGTACATGATCATTATGTCACGTTCCAGCGTCGCCTCCTCGCAGCGGTGCTGGAGCCATTCCATGAACGCCGCGGCCTCCTCCAGGAAGCCCAGCGTCATCAGGGAGTAGATGGTGAACGCCGAGTCGCGCAGCCAGGTGTAGCGGTAGTCCCAGTTGCGCACCCCGCCGATGCCCTCGGGCAGCGAGGTGGTCGGGGCGGCGACCAGCGCGCCGGTGGGGTGGTAGACCAGCAGCTTGAGCGCCAGCGCCGAGCGGTGCACCATCTCCCGCCAGCGGCCGCGGTAGCGGGACTGGCCGATCCAGTTCTGCCAGAACTCCTGGGTGCGCAGGAAGAGCTGGTCGGCCTCGCCCGCCACGAGCGGATGGATCTGGCCGCCCCACTCCAGGACGACGTCGACGGTCTCGCCCTCCTCCAGGGTGAACGTGGCGTACACGCCGTCCTCGTCCCGCTGGAGGGGGACGCTGGAGCGCAGCACGAACCGGCCGGCGGCGGAGGTGAAGACCGCGCCGACCCCCTCGACGATCTGGACCTCGTGCGGCGCGCGTCCGTAGTCGAACGCCGGATAGCAGCCCAGCTCGAAGGTGGCGCGGCCGCGCACGGCCCGCGCCTGGCGGACCAGCAGGTCGCGGGGCAGGGCCGAGGTGCTGGTCTCGGGCACCATGAAGTCGATGACCTCGCCGACCGCCTCGGCGGTGAGGAAGCGGGTCATCAGGATGTTGGTGTCCGGCAGGTAGAGCTGCTTGGGGCGGCTGGTCGTGCGGCAGGAGAGCGAGAAGAAGCCGCCCTTCCTGGCGTCCAGCAGCGAGGCGAACAAGGACGGGGCGTCGAACCGGCCCGGACAGAACCAGTCGATGGTCCCGTCGGTGCCGACCAGGGCTACGGTGCGCAGGTCGCCGACGATCGCGTGTTCTTCGATGGGGAGGTAACGGCCGTACTGGACCGATCCATTGCGTGGCACATCTCCGATGGTCCGCGCCGATGTATCAGGCAGATTTCCAGGATGTTAACAACGTGATCCAGATCACGACCGGAGAGTAGTCGCGCGTGCAATGACAAGGCGTTTCCGCCGGTCAGGATACGGCCGGTAAGGTGGTGGTCCATGACCCTGACGCTTCTTCCCGCCGTTGACGTCGCCGACGGACAGGCCGTGCGCCTGGTCCAGGGCGAGGCCGGCACCGAGACCTCCTACGGCGACCCCCTCGACGCCGCCCTCGCCTGGCAGGGCGCGGGCGCCGAGTGGATCCACCTGGTCGACCTGGACGCCGCGTTCGGCCGCGGCTCCAACCGCGAGCTGCTGCGCGAGGTCACCGGACGGCTGGACGTCAAGGTCGAGCTGTCGGGCGGCATCCGCGACGACGACTCGCTGCGCGCCGCCCTGGACACCGGCTGCGCCAGGGTGAACATCGGCACCGCCGCGCTGGAGAACCCCGAGTGGTGCCGCAAGATCATCGCCGAGTTCGGCGACCGCATCGCCGTCGGCCTCGACGTGCGCGGCACCACCC
>JAFACJ010000836.1 GCA_023425615.1 Actinomycetes bacterium | reverse complement strand
TCGGCAAGGCGTACACCGCGCTGGCGCTGGCTCGGCTCCGGCTCGGCGAACTCCGCGCTGCCGACCATGCGCTCGACCTGGCGGACGATGCCCTCGACCGGTGCGCCTACCGCTCGGGCCGGGCCCGAGCCGAACTCGCCCGCGCCTTCACCGCGGCCCGGCGCGGCCTCACCGACCGCGCCGCCGCCCACGCGCGTTGGGCCGTCGCCGAGTTGGTCGCCGCCGAGGTGTATCCGACACTCGTGCTGCTCGCCGAGCGGCTGCTGCACTTCCTGGACCTGCCGGACCCGTCCGTCACCCGGCATGCCGACGCCGCCCGCGCCGTGCTGGGGGAGGACCTCGCCGCCCGGTCAGCGGCAGCCGCCACGACTCTCCTCGGCTTCGACCCGCACGCGTTGTATGAGGAGGCGGCGACCCACGCGTCCCCGGCCGCCGGGTTCTACAACCGCAACGTCCGGGTCGGCTCGCTGCTCGTCCGTACCCCCATCGCCGGAGCAGATGGCATGGACCTGCGGCTATGGCCGGAACATGAGATCCTCGCCGCGGTGGGAGCACACGCCATCAGTGCGCCGCGGCTGCTGTTCGCCTCCGCGCGCCCGTTCCAGATCCACACTCATGTGGACGGTGTGCTCCTGGATGAGACGGCGCCCAAGGGGAGGCCCGTCCCCGACCATGTCATCGGCGATGTCGCCGAGCTCTTCCGTGCGCTGGCGGATGTGTCACCGCGGGAGCTCCCTCCCCTTCCCGACTGGGCCGATGACGGCGATACGCCCGCTTTCGCGGCGCGTCTTTCGGCAGTCACGGCCCGTGTCCATGCTGATTTCCGCCATGGTTTCGCACAGATTTTCCGTGCGCTGGGCATCCCTCCCGAACCACTGGCCGCTTTGGACTGGGCGGGACTGACCGCTCGTCCCTTCCGCCTCGTCCACTCGGACGTCCACCGCAAGAACATGATCCTGTCCGGTTCCCGCACCGTCTTCCTGGACTGGGAGCTGGCCCTGTGGGGCGATCCCGTCTATGACCTGGCCGTCCACCTGCACAAGATGGCCTACCTTCCCGCGGAAAGGGACCGTCTCATCCGGCTGTGGTCGGTGGCCATGCCCGCCCATCTGATCAACGGCTGGCAGGACGACCTTCCCCGCTATCTGCACCACGAGCGTGTCAAGTCCGCCATCGTCGACACCGTCCGTTACACGGGGCTCCTTCGCGACGGTGTCCCGCCTGCCCGCGCCCGTGCCCTTGTGGCGGCCCTCACCGTAAAGCTCAACGCTCCCGCCTGGGCCCCGCCGCTCACTCCTGAGGACGTCCACGCTCATTTGGCCGCTTACCTGGCGCCTGCCTGACCGGGTGGTTCGGTCAGTGGCCGCCGGTCAGGTGGAGGGTGAGGACGCCGGTGAGGATGAGGGCTATGGCGAGGAGTTTGGCGGGGGAGGAGGGTTCGCCGAAGGCGAGGATGCCCAGGGTGGCGGTGCCTATGGCGCCGATGCCGGTCCAGACGGTGTAGGCGGTGCCCACGTCCAGGTTCTTCAGGGCCAGGGACAGGAGGGTGAAGCTGGCCGCGGCGAAGAGGACGAAGAAGAGGGTGGGGAGGGGGGCCGAGAAGCCCTTGCTGAGTTTGAGCGAGGCGGCCATGGCGACTTCGAACAGGCCGGCGACGATGACCAGGAACCAGGGCATGACGGCTCCCCTTTCACAGGAAGCGTCGTCTTCGCTGGCCGGGTACGGCGCGTCTCGTCCGGACGGGCACCGGTCGTGCCCGCGTCTCCGTCAACGTGCGGAGGGTGCGTCTGTGTTCCCGGTGAAGGCGGGTAGGGGTGGGATTATGACGACGAACATGAGCACCCTGGTCAAGACGTTCGCCGCGGTGGGGGCCGCGGCCGGAGCCGGGAGCCTGGCCACCACTCCCGACGACCCCTGGTACGAGGGGCTGCGCAAGCCGCCGTGGCAGCCGCCGCCGTGGACGTTCGGTGTCGTGTGGCCCGTCCTGTACGGGATGATCGCGTATGGGACGGGCCGGGCCATGGACCGGGCGCCGGAAGGCGGGCGGCGTGCGGTGGCACGGGCACTCGGTGTGAACCTGGTGCTCAACACCGGCTGGTCCTGGCTGTTCTTCGGGGCGCGGTCGCCGCGCGCCGCGCTCGCGGAGATCGTGGCGCTCAACGCGTCGAACGCGTTCCTCGTCCGCGACGCCTGGCGCGCGGACCGGTGCGCGGGCGCGCTGCTGCTCCCCTACGCGGGCTGGACCGTCTTCGCGACGCTCCTCAACGGGGAGATCGTCCGCCGCAACCTCTGAGCCCGCGACCGTCCGGGCCGGGCGGCCGGGCGTCCGGCCCGGACGTCACAGGGCGGGCTGCAGGGTGCGGGGCCGCAGCCGGATCTCCATCTCCTCCTGCTCGGGCAGGGAGGACAGCGCCATGTCCGCCTCGTAGTACAGGGCCAGCTGCATGGGGCGGCCGTGCGCCGACCACAGGACGGCACGGTCGGCCAGCGGGAGGTCCAGCAGGCGGACGGTGAGCCTGCGCAGGCGGGAGGCGAGGCAGGGGCCCAGGTCGTCGGGGCCGAGGGACGGGACGGAGTGGAAGATCTGGGCGACCTTGCCCAGGCGTGCCTGGAGTTCCAGCGGCTGGAAGCCGAGGCCGGTGACGACGTAGGTCAGGCGCAGGCCGAGCGGCGGGCGCTGGAGGCGTCCGGGCGGGCCCGCCAGCGGGGCGCCGCGCAGGTAGGGGTGCTCGGTGACGGAGCACAGGCACAGGTGGAGCTGGTGCGGGGTCATGGCGGACCCGGCGTCGAGGGAGCCGATCGCCACCCAGTCGGGGTCGCCTCCGCGGACGCGCAGCAGTTCGGCAAGGGCCGAGGTGACTTCGTCGATCATGACGGCCACCGGGATTCCCGTTCGCCCATGGGGCGCACCTCCCTCGTTCCAGCGTGGGAGATCGCGGCGGGAAGCGCGTTTCGTCACGCTGAGTATGTACGTTTAAACACAATGTAGCATCTGGTGGGGGTGCTGCCACCGGGGTGTCGGACATGACGGATCTGGGGCTCAATCCGCCATATCGGGTTGTGTCGTGCCCCAGCGGGAACAAAAACAGGATCGCCCCTTGTTCGGGATACCCGTAGGGGTATCCAGAGAGGAGAGGTCATGGCGACCGTGGAACTGACCAAGGACACCTTCCAGGAGGCCGTCGACCAGGGCGGCATTCTGCTGCTGGACTTCTGGGCGTCCTGGTGCGGCCCGTGCCGCCAGTTCGCCCCGGTCTTCGAACGGGTCTCGGAGCGGCACGGCGACGTGGTGTTCGGCAAGGTCGACACCGAGGCGCAGCCGGAGCTGGCCGGCGCGTTCCAGATCACCTCGATCCCGACCCTGGCCGTCATCAAGGACAAGGTCGTGGTCTTCGCGCAGCCGGGCGCCCTGCCCGAGACCGCGCTGGAGGACCTCGTCGACCAGGCCAAGCAGCTGGACATGGAGGAGGTGCGCCGGCAGATCTCCGAGACCGACGCCTCCTAGCAGGGGCCCGCGCCGCCGTCGCCGCCCGTCGCGGTGA
>JAFACJ010000812.1 GCA_023425615.1 Actinomycetes bacterium | reverse complement strand
CTTCGTTTCCTCGGTCCTGGCGGGCCTTCCCGCGACGGAACGGCGGGTTCCAGAGGAGAAAGCAGTTTAAAGTCGCAATAGTGATCTTTGGTGAACCAAGGTAGTCAAGGTCCAAAGAGGTCACAGTTCGGCTTAGGCTGAGGTTCTGCCCAGGGGCGTCACCGCAGGGGTGGCGCCGATCACCGGGCGGGAGAAAGGCGCCTGCGATGACGGAGAGCGGCGTATGACCACGACCACGGACGTGGCGGGCGAAGCCGAATCGGAGCTGCGGCGGCTGCTGGCGGGGCTGACCGCGGTACGGGACGGCGATTTCGGCACCCGGCTTCCCAGCGACGGCGAGGGGCTGCTCGGTGAGATAGCCCTCGTCTTCAACGGCATGGTCGACCAGCTCTCGCTGTTCACCTCCGAGGTGACGCGGGTGGCGCGCGAGGTGGGCACCGAGGGCCGCCTGGGCGGCCAGGCCGACGTCCCCGGGGTGTCGGGCACCTGGGCCGACCTCACCGACTCCGTCAACGCGATGGCCGACAACCTCACCGACCAGGTGCGCAACATCGCCCAGGTCACCACCGCGGTGGCCAAGGGCGACCTGTCGCAGAAGATCACCGTCGACGCGCGCGGCGAGATCCTGGAGCTGAAGAACACCGTCAACACGATGGTCGATCAGCTCTCGGCGTTCGCCGACGAGGTGACCCGTGTGGCCCGCGAGGTGGGCTCCGAGGGCCGCCTGGGCGGCCAGGCGCAGGTGCCGGGCGTCGGAGGCACCTGGCGCGACCTGACCGACTCGGTGAACTTCATGGCCGGCAACCTCACCGGCCAGGTGCGCTCGATCGCCCAGGTCACCACGGCCGTGGCGCGCGGCGACCTGTCGCAGAAGATCACCGTCGACGCCCGCGGGGAGATTCTGGAGCTGAAGAACACCATCAACACGATGGTCGATCAGCTCTCGGCGTTCGCCGACGAGGTGACCCGTGTGGCCCGCGAGGTGGGCACCGAGGGCCGCCTGGGCGGCCAGGCCGACGTCAAGGGCGTCTCGGGCACCTGGAAGGCGCTGACGGAGTCCGTCAACGCCATGGCCGACAACCTCACGGCGCAGGTGCGCTCGATCGCCCAGGTCACCACGGCCGTGGCGCGCGGCGACCTGTCGCAGAAGATCACCGTCGACGCCCGCGGGGAGATCCTGGAGCTGAAGGAGACCATCAACACGATGGTCGATCAGCTCTCGGCGTTCGCCGACGAGGTGACCCGTGTGGCCCGCGAGGTGGGCACCGAGGGCAAGCTCGGCGGCCAGGCGCGCGTGCGCGGTGTGTCGGGCACCTGGAAGGACCTCACCGACAACGTCAACGTCATGGCAGACAACCTGACTGCCCAGGTGCGCTCCATCGCCCAGGTCGCCACCGCGGTGGCCAAGGGCGACCTGTCGCAGAAGATCACCGTCGAGGCGGGCGGCGAGGTCGCCGCGCTCGCCGGTGTCATCAACACCATGGTCGACACCCTCTCGGCGTTCGCCGACGAGGTCACCCGTGTCGCCCGCGAGGTGGGCACCGAGGGCCAGCTCGGCGGCCAGGCCAGGGTGCCGAACGTGGCGGGCACCTGGAAGGACCTCACCGACAACGTCAACTCGATGGCCACCAACCTGACCAACCAGGTGCGCAACATCGCCCAGGTCACCACGGCCGTCGCCCAGGGCGACCTCACCCGCAAGATCGACGTCGACGCGCGCGGGGAGATCCTGGAGCTGAAGACGACCATCAACACCATGGTCGACCAGCTCTCCTCGTTCGCCGCCGAGGTCACCCGGGTGGCCCGCGAGGTGGGTTCCGAGGGGCGCCTGGGCGGCCAGGCCGAGGTCGAGGGCGTCTCGGGCACCTGGAAGCGGCTGACGGAGAACGTCAACGAGCTGGCCGGCAACCTCACCCGGCAGGTGCGCGCGATCGCCGAGGTGACCAGCGCCGTCACCCAGGGCGACCTCACCCGCTCCATCACCGTGGAGGCGTCGGGCGAGGTCTCCGAGCTCAAGGACAACATCAACTCGATGGTCCGCTCGCTGCGCGAGACCACCCGCGCCAACCGCGAGCAGGACTGGCTGAAGTCCAACCTCGCCGCGATCTCCGAGCTGATGCAGGGCCACCGCGACCTCTCGGTCGTCGCCGACCTGATCATGAACGAGCTGGTGCCGCTCGTCTCGGCCCAGTACGGCGCGTTCTACCTCGCCGAGGAGGCGTCGGCCGACTCCGAGCTGCGGCTCATCGCCTCCTACGGCCTCGCCGAGGACCCCGGCGTGCCGCGGACGCTGCGGTTCGGCCAGTCCCTCGTCGGGCAGGCCGCGCGCGGCCGGCGCACCATCGCCGTGGAGGAGGTGCCCGAGGGGTACCTCATCTCCTCGGCGCTGGGCGGCGCCGCCCCGGCCAGCCTCGTCGTGCTCCCGATCACCGTCGAGGACCAGGTCCTCGGCGTCCTGGAGCTGGCGTCGCTGCGGCGGTTCACCGACGTGCAGCGCGCGTTCCTCGACCAGCTCATGGGGACGATCGGCTTCAACGTCAACACCATCCTCGCCAACGCCCGCACCGATGAGCTGCTGGGCGAGTCCCAGCGGCTCACCGCCGAGCTCCAGGCCCGCTCGCACGAGCTGCAGATCCGCCAGGAGGAGCTGCTGCGCGCCAACGCCGAGCTGGAGGAGAAGGCGGCGCTGCTGGCCACCCAGAACCGCGACATCGAGACCAAGAACCTGGAGATCGAGCAGGCCCGCCAGGAGCTGGAGGCACGCGCCCAGCAGCTCGCGCTGGCCTCCAAGTACAAGTCCGAGTTCCTGGCGAACATGAGCCACGAGCTGCGCACCCCGCTGAACAGCCTCCTGATCCTCGCCCAGCTCCTGGCCCAGAACCCGACCCGCAACCTCACGCCCAAGCAGGTGGAGTACGCGGGCGTCATCCACTCGGCGGGCTCCGACCTGCTCCAGCTCATCAACGACATCCTCGACCTGTCGAAGGTCGAGGCCGGCAAGATGGACGTCAACATCGAGCGGGTGTCGCTGCGCCGCGTCGCCGACTACGTCGAGGCCACGTTCCGGCCGCTGGTGGTGCAGAAGAGCCTGGACTTCGGGGTCACCAGCGCCCCCGGCGTGCCCGGCGAGATCGTCACCGACGACGCGCGGCTGCGGCAGGTCCTGGGCAACCTGCTGTCGAACGCGGTGAAGTTCACCGAGGCCGGCAGCGTCGAGTTGCGGATCGAGCCGGCGCAGACCGCCGAGCTGCCCCCCGACATGGAACACGACGGGCACGTGGTGGCGTTCCGCGTCACCGACACCGGCATCGGCATCCCCGAGCACCAGCTGGAGTCGATCTTCGGCGCGTTCCAGCAGGCGGACGGCACCACCA
>JAFACJ010000795.1 GCA_023425615.1 Actinomycetes bacterium | reverse complement strand
GGCTGGTGCTGGCCCTCCGCGGCCGGGTGATCGTCGTCAGAGGCCGGCGGTTAGTGTCGGAGCGAGGGGGCGCATGCAACCGGCGCCCCCCGCGCGACGGCAGGCACCGCGGAGGGGGACGTCATGCGGATCGGAGTGCTCACCGGGGGAGGGGACTGCCCGGGACTGAACGCGGTGATCAGGGCGGTGGTGCGCAAGGGCGCGCAGGAGTACGGGCATGAGTTCACCGGCTTCCGCGACGGCTGGCGCGGCCCCCTGGAGGGCGACACGATGCCCCTGGACGTCGCGGCCGTCCGCGGGATCCTGCCGCGCGGCGGCACGATCCTCGGATCCTCCCGCACCAACCCGCTGCGGCAGGAAGGCGGGCTCGCCCGGATCCGCGGCAACCTCGACGCGCTGGGCGTCGACGCCTTGATCGCGATCGGCGGCGAGGACACCCTGGGCGTCGCCAGGGCCCTGCACGAGACGGGCGTGCCGGTGGTGGGCGTGCCCAAGACCATCGACAACGACCTGGCCGCCACCGACTACACGTTCGGGTTCGACACGGCGGTCGGCGTCGCGACCGAGGCGGTCGACCGGCTGCACACCACGGCCGAGAGCCACCACCGGGTGCTGATCTGCGAGGTGATGGGGCGGCACGCCGGATGGATCGCGCTGCACTCAGGGCTGGCGGCGGGGGCGAACGTGATCCTCATCCCCGAGAAGCCCTTCGACATCGACCGCGTCGTCGGCCACGTGCAGTCGCGGTTTCGCACACACTACGCGCCGGTCCTCGTCGTCTCCGAGGGCGCGCGCCCCCTGGAGGGCACGCTGGAGTTGCAGACCGGCGAGAAGGACGCCTTCGGGCACGTGCGGCTCGGCGGGATCGGGGACCGGCTGGCCAAGGAGATCGAGAAGCGCACCGGCAAGGAGGCGCGCACCACGGTCCTCGGCCACATCCAGCGCGGCGGCACCCCCAGCGCGTTCGACCGGGTCCTGGCCACCCGGTTCGGGCTGCACGCCATCGACGCCGTCCACGAGGGCGACCACGGGAAGATGGTCGCGCTGCGCGGCACCGGCATCGTGCGGGTGGGCCTGGCCGAGGCCACCGCCGCCCTCAAGACCGTGCCTCCGGAGCGGTACGCCGAGGCCGAGGTCCTCTTCGGCTGAGAAACCGGGTCGAAGTGCTCGGTGGAATAGGCGAAACTGGAGAGCGGTAACGCCATGCCCCATCGGAGGTTTCGATCATGCCCCTGGCCCCCGCGGCCGGTGAGCCCTGTGTGCTGCTGAAGCTCGGCGAGATCGTGCTGAAGGGCAAGAACCGCCACCAGTTCGAACAGCGGCTGCAGAGCAACATCCGCAAGGCCGTCGCCTCGACCGGCGTCGGCATCGACCTGTGGCAGCGCTCCGGGGTGATCATCATCCGGGCCGGCAGCGGCAGCGCCGAGGACGTCGAGAAGGTCGCCTCCCGGCTGGAGGACGTGATGGGCGTGGTCATCGTCCACCGCGCCCAGCGGGTGGCCAAGGACGTCGAGGCGATGACCGAGGCCGCGCTGGAGGCGGTGGCCCAGCATCCGGCGACGGCGCGGGGCGGCAGCTTCGCGGTGCGTTCGCGCCGCCGCGACAAGCGCTTCCCGCTCACCTCCTCGCAGATCGCGGTGTCGGTCGGCTCGGAGGTCAACGTCAAGTTCGGGCTGCCGGTCAATCTGAAGCACCCCGACCTGACCGTCTCCATCGAGGTCGACCGCGACGAGGTCTTCGTCTACACCGACGGCGCCCCCGGCCAGGGCGGCCTGCCGGTGGGCTCCAGCGGCCGCGGCCTGGTGCTGATGTCCGGCGGCATCGACTCCCCGGTCGCCGCCTACCGGATGATGCGCCGCGGTCTGCGGGTGGACTACCTGCACTTCTCCGGCATGCCCTTCACCGGGCCCGAGTCGATCTACAAGGCGTACGCGCTGGTGCGCGAGCTCGACAAGTTCCAGGGCGACTCCCGGCTGTTCGTCGTGCCGTTCGGCAAGGCGCAGCAGCAGATCAAGTCGGCGGGCGAGGACCGGCTGGCGATCATCGCCCAGCGGCGGCTGATGCTCAAGACCGCCGAGATCGTCGCCGAGCGGCGCCGGGCCGGCGCGCTCATCACCGGCGACTCCCTGGGCCAGGTGGCCAGCCAGACCCTGGTCAACATGACGGCCCTGGACGACGCGGTGGACCTGCCGATCCTGCGTCCGCTGGTCGGCATGGACAAGTCCGAGATCATGGACCAGGCACGCCGGATCGCCACCCTGTCCATCTCCGAGCTGCCCGATGAGGACTGCTGCTCGATGCTGGCCCCGCGCCGCCCGGAGACCGCCGCCCGCATCGCCGACCTGCGCCAGATCGAAAAGCGCCTCGACGCCGAGGAACTGGCCGAGCAGCTCGCCGACTCGGTGCAGGAGCACCGCCCGGTCTACGGCGCGGACTGAGGCCGGTCCGGCGGGTCCGGCGGTCCGGTCTGGCCGGCCGGTCAGTCCTCGATGAGCCCCTCGGCGCGCAGCCGCAGGGCCAGCACCTCGACCGGGGGGTCGGGGTCGAAGTCCGAGGGGCGCGGCATCTCCGGGCCGTCCTCGCCGAACCGGGCGACCTTCTCCAGGCGCACGATCCTGAAGCGGCGTCCGCGCACCTCCAGCGCGTCGAGGCGGCCGGAGACCAGCCGCCTCGCCGCCTCCTCGTAGGCGGCGCGGGTCGCCTCGTCGGTACGTTCCACCGCGGGCGCCACCTGCCACAGGTACTCCGCGAGCGCCTCGCGGGCCCGCTGCGGGGTGGGGCAGGCCGCGGTGGCGGCGCGCCAGCCGTCGTGCAGGTACTCCGCGACCGAGAACGCCGGGATCATGGGGACGGGGAGCGGATGGGTGTCCAGCGCCCGCCGTGCCTCGGCCCTGGCCTGCTCGCCGGCCGGGCCGGGGATCTCGATCGCCTCGGCGAGCCGCGCCGCCAGCCCGGAGAGCAGGGCGCCGTCGACGGCGGCAGGGCTAAGGATCTCGGC
>JAFACJ010000749.1 GCA_023425615.1 Actinomycetes bacterium | reverse complement strand
GGCCAGCAGCAGCCGGGTCACGCCGTGCGCGGTGACCAGATGCCGGGCCACGGCCGCGCCGAGCGTGCCCGTCCCGCCGGTGACCAGTACGGTGCCCGCCGGGGCGAGCGCCCGTGCCTCCCGTGGTGACGGTTCCGCCCGGACCAGCCGCGGCACGAGCGGCACACCGGCGCGCAACGCCGTCTGCGGCTCGCCCGTCGCCAGCGCGGCGGCGAGCGTCTTCTCACCGAGGGGGGAGTCGGTGTCCAGCAGCAGGAACCGGTCGGGATTCTCCGACTGCGCGGAGCGGACGAGCCCCCAGACGGAGGCCGCCGCCGGATCCACCGGACCATCGCCGTACGGCACGGCCGCTCGGGTGAGGACGGCCAGCCGGGATCCGGCGAAGCGCGCGTCGGCCAGGAACTCCTGAAGCACGCCGAGCACGGCGCGGGTGGCGGTCTCGGCGGCCCGCGCCGGGTCGGCGGCGTCGGACGGGACGGGGCACGGCAGCAGCACGACCTCCGGGACGCCCGCCTCGGCGACGGCGTCCAGGTCCGGATACGCCGGCCACGGCGTCTCAAGGGAGGCGCCGAGCACGGCCACGGACGCAGTAGAGGGCGTGCCGCCGGAGGGCTTCTTCCAGTCCAGGGCGTACATCAGGTCGCCGCGTCCGACCGAGGCGGAGCCGAGCCGTTCGGGGGAGACCGGACGGACGGCCAGCAGTTCGACGTCCGCGACGGGCGCCCCCATGTCGTCGGTGACGTGCAGCCCGTACCCGCCGGTGACCGGCTCCAGCACGGCGCGCAGCGAGGTCGCCCCGGCACGGTGCAGGGTCGCGCCGTGCCAGGAGAACGGCAGCCGTACCGTGCCGTCGTCGCCGGTCCCCTCGGTGACGGCGGGATGCAGGACGGAGTCGAGCAGCGCCGGGTGCAGCAGGAAACCGTCGGCCGTGACGGTGTCGGGGAGGACGAGTTCGGCCAGCAGCCGGTCACCGTCCTTCCAGACGGCCCTGACCCCTTGGAAGGACGGGCCGTAGCCGTAGCCGAGCGAGGCCAGCCGCTCGTAGAGGTCGTCCACCGGCAGGGGGACGGCGCCGGGCGGCGGCCACTCGGCCGTCACCGGGGCGGGCGGGGCTGCCTCGTCCGTCAGGGTTCCGGTGGCGTGCAACGTCCACGGCGCGTCCGTGTCCTCGTGCCCTCCGTCCGGGCGGCTGTGCACCGTCACCGCGCGTCCCCCGTCGGCGTCGGCAGTCTCGACCCGGAGCCGGAGCGAGACGGACGTGCCGGGCGTGAGCACCAGCGGCGCGTGCAGGGTGAGCTCGCCCGCACCGCCCGCGCCGACGCGGTCGGCGGCGTACAGGGCCAGTTCGGCGAAGGCGGTACCGGGCAGCAGGACGGTGTCCAAGGGCGCGTGGTCGGCGAGCCACGGGTGGGTGTCCAGCGACAGGCGGCCGGTGAACAGACGCCCCCCGTCGGGCAGGGCGACGTCCGCGCCGAGCAGCGGATGCCCCGCCGCGCCCAGGCCGAGCCCGGCGGTGTCGGCCGAGCCGGTGACCCGGTTCACCCAGAAGCGCTCGCGCTCGAACGGGTAGGTGGGCAGTTCGACGCGGCGCGGCCGTCCGCCGTCCAGGACCCGGTCCCAGTCGAGGGCGACGCCGTGCAGGTGGGCCCGGGCGAGGGAGGTGAGCATGCGGCGCGGTCCTCCGTCGTTCCGGCGCAGCGTGCCGGTGACGGAGGCCCGCGCACCCGCGTCGGCGACGGTCTCCTCCAGCGGGACGGTCAGTACCGGGTGCGGGCTGATCTCGGCGAACAGCCCGTGCCCGGAGGCCAGCAGCCCCCGGATCGTCTCGGTGAACCGGACGGGCTCCCGCAGGTTCCGGTACCAGTAGGCGGCGTCCAGCTCACGCGTGTCCAGGAGGCCGCCGGTGACGGTGGAGTGGAACGGCACCGCGCCCTGCTCGGGTGACAGCCCGGCGAGCGCGTCCAGGATCTCCTCGCGGATCGTCTCGACGTGCGAGGAGTGCGAGGCGTAGTCGGAACGCACGGTCCTGGCGGCGACGCCACGGCCGGCGCAGACGGCCGACAGCCGTTCCAGGTCGGTGTTCGATCCGGCGACGACCGTGGCGGCCGGCCCGTTGAGGACCGCGATCTCGAAGCCGCCCGCCACACCGGAGAGCAGTTCCCGTACCTCGCCCTCGGGCAGCGGCACCGACAGCAGGCCGCTGGTCCCGGTGATCCGGGTGAGGGCACGGGAGCGCAGCGCGACGACCTTGGCGGCGTCGTCCAGCGAGAGAGCCCCCGCCAGGTGCGCGGCGGAGATCTCGCCTTGGGAGTGCCCGACGACCGCGTCCGGCCGGACGCCGTAGGACTCCCACAGCCGTGCCAGCGAGACGATGACGGCGAACAGCGCGGGCTGGAGCACGTCCACGCGGTCCAGCGGCGGCGCGTCCGGTTCGCCGCGCAGCACCGCCTCCAGCGGCCATCCGGTGAACGGCAGTAGCGCGGTGGCGCAGGCGTCGAGATGGCCGCGGTACACCGGCGAGGTCGCCGCCAGTTCGAGCCCCATGCCCGCCCACTGCGAGCCCTGGCCGGGGAAGACGAACACGGTGCCGCCGCGGCCCGCCTCCGCCTGGAGCACCCCGGCGGCGGGTTCGCCCGCGGCGAGCGCGGCGAGCCCGTCGAGCAGCAGCCCGCGGT
>JAFACJ010000736.1 GCA_023425615.1 Actinomycetes bacterium | reverse complement strand
GGAGCGAGCAGCTGGGCGACGCCGTCCACGATCGCCACGTCGACGACCTGCCCGGATCCCGAGCCGTCCCGTTCGACCAGGGCGGCGAGCACTCCCGTCAGCAGCAGCATCGACCCGCCGCCGAGGTCTCCGACGAGGTGGAGCGGCGGGACCGGGCGGTCGCCCGCGCGGCCGATCGCGTGCAGCGCGCCGGTGAGCCCGATGTAGTTGATGTCGTGACCGGCCTCGCTCGCCCGCGGCCCGTGCTGGCCCCAGCCGGTCATCCGCGCGTAGACCAGCCGCGGGTTGCGTGCGAGGCAGACGTCCGGGCCCACGCCCAGCCGCTCGGTGACGCCGGGGCGGAAGCCCTCGACGAGCACGTCGGCGGCGTCGACCAGCTTGAGGACCGCCTCCCGTACGGCGTCCTGGCGGAGGTCCGCCACCACGGTGCGGCGCTCCCGCAGCAGCGGGTCGGCGCCGTCGGTGTCCCGGGCGACGCGCACGACGTCGGCGCCGAGCCGGGCGAGGATCATCGCCGCGTGCGGGCCGGGACCGATCCCGGCGAGCTCGACCACGCGGATACCGGCGAGGGGACCGCTCATGCTCCCACCTCCGCCTCGGCGGCCCGCTGGGCGGCGAGCGCCTCGGCGTGCTTGAGCCGTGCCGCTTCCACGCGGTCGGGCAGCCATTGGGTGGGCCAGTCCCCTGGTGCGGGCCGGTGGTCGCGCAGGATGAGGCGGGCGGCGGAAGCCAGGTGCACTTCGGTGGGGCCGTCCCAGATGCCGTAGCCGGGGGCGAGCTGCCACAGGGTGGAGAACGGCATCTCGTTGGAGACGCCCAGGGCTCCGTGCAGGTGCATGGCGCGGTGGACCACGTCGTGTGCGACACGTGCCGACAGGACCTTCGCGACGGCGATGTCACGGCGGACCTCGGAGGTGTAGCCGTGGCCCTGGTCGATGCGCCAGGCGGTGCGCAGCACGAACAGCCGGAACTGTTCGATCTGGGCGTAGCTGTCGGTGACGGCCTGCTGGACGAGTTGCTGGTCGGCCAGCGTCCTGCCGCGGGTGGTGCGGCTCAGGACGCGTTCGCAGGCCATGTCGAAGGCGTACCGGGCTTGGCCGACGGCGCGCATGGCGTGGTGGACGCGTCCCCCGGAGAGCCTGGTCTGGGCGATCTCAAAACCCTGCCCGGGCTCGCCGAGCAGGGAGTCGGCCGGCACCCGCACGCCGTCGTAGCGCACCAGCGCGTGATCGATCGCCTCGTCGGGCTCACCCATGTAGCGGGTGGGGCGGACCGTCTCGATGCCCGGCGTGTCGCGGGGCACCAGGAACATCGACATCCGGCGGTGCGGGGCGGCGTCGGGGTCGGTGACCGCCATGACGATGAGGAACGCGGCCTGCCCGGAATTGGAGGTGAAGAACTTCTCCCCGTCGATGACCCAGCCGTCGCCGTCGCGCACGGCCCGGCAGCGGAATCCGGTGGGGTCGGCGCCGCCTTGCGGTTCGGTCATGGAGAACGCCGAGAACAGCTCGCCCTCCAGCAGCGGCCGCAGATACCTCCGCTTCTGCTCGGACGTGCCGTAGTGGGCGATGATCTCGGCGTTGCCGGTGTCGGGGCCCTGGACGCCGAAGATCGTGGGCCCCCACTGGTAGGGGGCCAGGATCTCGTTCATCAGGCTGAGCCTGACCTGCCCGAACCCCTGGCCGCCGAGCTCCGGGCCCAGATGGCAGGCCCACAGCCCGCGCCGCTTGACCTCCTCCTTCAGCGGGTCGATCACCTTCTTCAGCCACGGCGGCGGCACGCGGTGGTGGTGGTGCGGCCACAGCACCTCCAGCGGCGCGACCTCCTCCTCGACGAACTCCCGCATCCACTCCAAGCGGGCGGCGAAATCCGGGTCGGTAGAGAAATCCCACATGTCGGTCCCTCCTCAGGGGATCTGCCGGTAGAGCCCGCCGTCGACACGGATGAGGGCGCCGGTGACGAACGCGGACGCGGAGGTGGCGAGCCACAGCGCGGGCCCGGCGAAGTCGTCCGTCCGGCCCATGCGGTCCAGCGGCATACCGGCCACGGCCGATCGCCGCATCTCCTCGTCCCAGCCGGCCGCGATATCGGTCTCGACCGGTCCTGGCAGCAGCGCGTTCACGCGGACGGCGGGTCCGTAGGCGTCGGCGAGGCCGACGGTCAGGGCGTTCAGGCCCGCCTTGGCGCAGGCGTAGACCAGTTCGTTGGAGCTCGGCCGCAGCGAGCCGATGGTGCTGATGTTGATGATCGAACCGCCGTCACCGGCCTTCATCTGCTCGGCGAGCAGCACCGAAAGCCGGAAGGGGCCTTTGAGGTTGACGCCGGCAACCTTGTCGTAATACGCCTCGTCGATCGAGGGCAGGTCCGGATAGACCGGGGACATGCCGGCGTTGTTGACCAGCACGTCGCACCGGCCGAACTCCCGCTGCACCGTCTCGGCCAGCCGGTCGCAGTCCTCCCAGGAGGCGGCGTGGAAGGCCACCGGAAGCGCGCGCACACCGTGCTCGGCCGCGATCTCCTCCGCCGCGCGGGCGCAGGCGTCGGGTTTGCGGCTGGCGATCACCACCTGGGCGCCCGCACCGGCCAGCCCCTCGGCGACCGCCCTGCCGATGCCCCGGCTGCCGCCGGTCACCACGGCCACCCGCCCGGTCAGCTCACCCATCACAGGCTCCTCTCCCCGCGGGCGAACTGCGCAGCCCCCGCCATCAGCCGGGGGACCATGGCGGCCATGAGGTTCTGGTCGTCGGGCACGCCCCGCGCCGCCTGCCGCGCGTAGGTGCCCTCCAGGATCACGCCGAGTTTGAACAGGGCCAGGCACGCGTAGTAGGGCAGGGCCGACAGGTCGCGTTCGGATCGGCGCGCGTAGTGCGCGATGAGCTCGGCCCGGCTGGGATCGCCCTCGCGGTGGCCGGGCTGCCCGGCCAGGACGGGTTCCTCGCCCGGGTCGGTCCAGCGGCCCAGCAGGTGACCGAGGTCCAGCAGGGGGTCGCCGATGGTGCCGGTGTCCCAGTCGATGACCGCCGCCAGCCGCACCGGAGGCTCGGGGGCGACCATGACGTTGAACATGCTGTAGTCGCCGTGGATGATCGCCGGAGCACCGCCCGCGGGGCGGTGGCGCTCCAGCCAGCCGGTCACGAAGTCCAGTTCCGGCAGCTCCCGGGTGCGGTAGCGGTCGAGCTGGGCCAGCCACCGCGGCACCTGGCGTTCCAGGAAGCCCTCGGGTCTGCCGAGTCCTTCCAGCCCCCGGGCACGCCAGTCGACCTCGGCCAGCTCGATCAGGACGTCCACGCAAGCCTCCGCCAGCCCCCGCCGCAGCGCGGGATCCGACTGGAACGGCTCGGGCAGCTCGAACCCCGGGGTGAAGCCCTCGACCTTGTCCATCACCAGGAACGGCGCGCCGATGACCGCCGGATCCTCGCACAGCAGACGCGGCGTCGGATGCGCGACCGGCGTGCCCTCCAGCGCGGTGAGGATCCGCCACTCCCGCACCATGTTCGAGGCGCTCGCGTCGTTGAGCACGGCGGGAGGGCGGCGCAGGACGAAGGAGTCCTCGCCCCTGCGCAGTTCGAAGAGGGCGTTGCCGATGCCGGTCGCCGTCCCCATCCGCGTCGCCGCCAGCGGCTCGGCCGGATCGCCCAGCCGGTCGCCGATCCATGCGGCGAGGGCGGCCGTGTCCAGCGGCGGTGACGCCGTCATCGCGGATCCTGCCACATGCCCTCCTAATTAGTTAAATGATTTTGCTCTTGTCAGGCACTGACGATAGAGTCGTACAGTGGCACCGTCAAGAGGTCGAAATAACGAGACAAGGGGTGACATGCCGAAGATCATGGCCACGACCCGGCTGGTCGCACACGAGGGACGCTTCGATGAGCTCCTGGCGGCGGTGGACGAGATGGTCGCCGCCGCGCGGAAGGAGCCCGGCACCGAGGCGTACCTCGTCGGACGCGCCCTCGACGCGCCGGACGCCCTCGTCCTGTTCGAGCTCTTCACCGACCGCGCCGCCCTGCGCGCGCACCTCGACGCCGGAGCGCGGGTCACCGCCCTCCTCAAACCGCTCGTCGCCCGGACCGAGGTGGCGCTCGGCGAACTCGTCTCCGGGAAGGGAATACCGTGCTGAGCCCCCCGCGACCGCCCGCTCCGGGAGCCGCCATGTCCCCCGCCTCCTTCGCGAGCGGCGGGCCGGAGACCGGCCCCGAGGACTTCCGGACCCGGCGCAGGCGCCTCGTCCAGGACGAGATCGCGCGGATCGCCATCCGGTTGTTCCTGGAACGCGGTTACGACGCGGTGTCGGTGGAGGAGATCGCCGCGTCCGCCGGGATGTCCGGGCGCACCTTCTTCCGCTACTTCTCCACCAAGGACGAGGTACTGCGGCGCTACCGGCGATCGCTGCGCGACCTCCTCGTCCGCGTGCTCCAGGCGCGGCCCGACGGCGAAGGGCCCGTCGCCGCGCTGCGGACGGCGTACGCGCAGACCTCCCATGTCGAGCCCGGCGACCGGCCCAGGGTGCACGCCCTGGCCCGGCTGCTCGTGGCCGCCCCCGACATCTGGATGAAAGACATGGGTGAGACGGTCTTCGACGCGTCGGTGTCGGCCGAGCTGGGCCGCCGCATGGGTGCGGCCCGCGACGGCGTCCGCCCGGCGGTGCTCACCGCGGCGGTGTCCGGCGCCGCGCTCGTCGGCTGGAACGCCTGGGTGCGCTCCGACGGAACCGACGACCCGGCCGAGCTGGTGGTCGAGGCGATCGACATGCTCGGCCTGACGGACTGAGAGGAACGCCGGCGGCGCCGACCGCCGGACCATGGAGGGGAGTGATCGAAGATGACGGTGTACTTCGAGGGTGAGGGAGGCGTCCGGCTGGCCGCCGACGCCGAGGGCCCGTGGACGGGACGGCCGGTCGTGCTGCTGCACGGAGGCGGCCAGACCCGGCATTCCTGGGGCGGGACCAGTAGGGCCCTCGCCGAACGCGGCTACCTGGCGATCGCGCTGGACGCGCGCGGCCACGGCGACAGCGACTGGAGCAAGGACTCCGACTACTCCATCGACGCCTACGCCGCGGACCTGCGTTCGGTACTGCGGCAGCTGGGGCGGCCCGCCGCCCTGGTGGGCGCCTCGCTCGGCGGGCTGACCGCGCTGCTGGCCTGCGGTGAGGAGCCGCGGGTCGACGGCACCGCGCTGGTCCTGGTCGACGTCACGCCCCGGATGCGGGAGGACGGCAGGCAGCGCATCGGTGACTTCATGCGCGCCCGCCCGGAGGGGTTCGCCAGCCTTGAGGAGGCCGCCGACGCCGTCTCCGCCTACATGCCGAACCGCCCACGGCCCAAGGACGTCAGCGGCCTGGCCAAGAACCTCCGGCTGGGTGAGGACGGCCGCTACCGGTGGCACTGGGACCCCGCCTTCCTCGAAGGGACGAGCCTCATGCGCACCACCTCCGAACCGCGGCGGTTCGAGGCCGCCGCCGCTGCCGTCTCTCTGCCGATGCTGCTCGTGCGCGGGAGCGTCAGCGAGATCGTGGCCGACGAGGACGTCGCGGCCCTCCGCGCGGTCGCCCCGGCCATGGAGTTCGTGGACGTCGAGGGCGCCGGCCACATGGTGGCGGGCGACCGCAACGACGTCTTCGCCGCGGCCGCGATCGGCTTCCTCGAACGCACCTATCCCCACCTGTGATCCCGTGAGGAGCCGGGCCTTCGGCCTGAGGGCGACCCCTTGGCGCGGCTCCTTCGCGGATGGGAAATAGAGTTCACATGTCCATCCGATGAGGGCCACCGGAATCGGTCCGGGCGACGGCGCACCCGGTGCCGCCGCGTATACGTGATCGACTGATCGGGGAAAGGCATCATGAACCGTCCTCCGGTCGCGGAAAGCGCGGCACCGATCGCATCCGCGCATCGGAAGGGGGATTACGCGGCCGACCTCGACGCCTATCGGGCGGCTCTGCGCGCCTATCTCGCCTCCGAGCCGTCGCTCGGCCGGTGGCGCGACGCGCGCCACGGCAGCGTCGAGGAGCGCATCACCGATCACGCGGCGTTGATGGGCGTGCTCTACCGCGACCGGTGGAACCGGTACGGCTGGCCCGGGGAGGCGGGCGGTCTCGGCGGCGGCCCGCGGCACCGCGCCGTGCTCTACGACGAGCTGTCGGCCGCGGGGCTGCCCGTGCCCGACCCGGCCCTGGCGATCGAGACCATGGGCCCGGCCGTCGCGCGGTTCGCCCCGGAGCTGGCCGCGCGGTTCCTGCCCGCCTTCCTGGGCGGCGAGGAATGGTGGGGGCAGGCCTTCTC
>JAFACJ010000730.1 GCA_023425615.1 Actinomycetes bacterium | reverse complement strand
GGCGTAAGGGATGGCGGTGGTCCAGGTTTCGAGGACTTCGAGGAAGGTGGCCTCCTTCAGCCAGGCCGGATCGAGTCCCCGGGCGAATCTGGCATAAGCCTGGGCGTAGGCGGCGGCGATTTCGGCTTCAGCTTCCCGTTGGGCCGCCTCGTCCTGGGCCTGGCGGGCCGATCTTCGTCTCTCCCTGAAGTTGAGGACCCCTCTGCTGCCCAGAGCGCCGATGGCGATGAGTTGGACGACGCGCTGGCCTCCCTGGGCGAAGGCTTCCTGGAACGGGTCGGAGTGGTCGTACTCGGTCATGGTGACCTCCTGGGTGGTTTGTGCCGATGTTCGGGGCGGGGAGTCGAAGCCGACGGGCTGGGCGTCGGGTGTGGAGGTAAGGGGAAGGCTTCGGCGGCTTGGACCGCCGGGGAGACCGCGGCCACGACGTAGCCGGTCACATCGCGATGGTCGAGCCCGAGGCGGTCGCAGACCCGGGCCACCTGCCGGGAGACCTGGGAAGGCGGCAGGCGGGCGATGACATCAGCTGCGGCTCGGGCCGCGGCCAGGCGGGCTTCAACGGACGCACTCAGACCTCCGCACTGCTCGATCGCAACGTCGATGACCAGGTCGGCCAGGGGACGTTCGGCCTTCAGCGCCTCGCCTACGCCTTCCGGCCCCTGGCGGTTCAGGATCTGCGCGGGGTCCTGGGCTTCAGGGAAACACACGGCACTGACAGTTCCCTCCACCTGCGACAACACCTTCCAAGCCCGAACCGCGCCGCGACGGCCGGCCGCATCCCCGTCCAAGGCCAGAAGGAGACCGGTCCCGGTGAGATCCACGGCTCGGCGCAACAAGTCGAGTTGGGCGGAGGTGAAGGCGGTACCGCTGGGAGCCACGGCCGCATGCTCGGTGGAGGCGAGGTTGATGGCCCAGGCATCGAAGGCACCCTCGACGATGACCGGCCGAGCTCCAGAAGCGAGTCTGTCCCGGACTTCGTGCAGGCCGTACAGAAGTTGGCCTTTCTTGAACAGGGCGGTCTCCGGGCTGTTGAGGTACTTGGGACCCTCGCTGCCCGGCGCCGCCCTGCCGATGAAACCGACCACCCGGCCTTGTGAGTCCCGGACGGGAAGGGTGATGCGGTCACGGAAGACGTCATAGAGACGACCGTTCTTGGCTCGGACAAGCCCGGCGGCGATAAGGGCTTCGGCGACATGGCCTTGCTTGGTCAGCGCTCCGAGCAGGTTGCGCCAGCCCGCCGGAGCATGGCCCGCCTCCCACTTCGCCTGAACGTCGGCGGGAAACCCCCTACCAGCGAGGTATTCGGGAGCCCACGACGCTGGAAGCTGTGACCGGAAGAACTCATGGGCAGCCTCAAGCGCATCAAGGACGCTCCCCTCCGGCGGCTGTTCCCCAGCTGTGAGCTCTGACGACCTCTCGGAGACCGCCACCTTCCGTGGACTGGCCACCGCCGCCTGCGGCTGTTCGGCGAGTCGCCGCCGTAGGACAAAAGCCGTCCGGACGATGCGGGATCCGACTTCCTTAACGGCCAGCAGGGGACGTGTTCGCTGATCGGTTCCAGCCCAGGAAGCGACATCGGGTTCCCCTGTTCGGCTGGGGTCCAGGCCCAGGAAGCGTGTCACGATGAAGGCCACCGCATCGGCCTCTGCCCGGCCGATGCCGGCGCATTCTCGTCCTGGCTCGTCGAACTCACCGCGGTGCAGTAGCCCGTGGGCGAGTTGGTGTGCCAGGGCGAAGGAGGCTTCGGCGTCGTCCATGTCCGGGTTGATGACGACCCTCGATCTCGGGTCGCCGAGGTAGTTCCACCGGCTCCCCCGATCGATGTACAAGCGGCGGGCGACCGCAACCTGTCGAAGCGATTCCCACGCCTGCGCCGGGCTGAGCAGGGGTTCTGCTTCCTGCGGCGCCCCGACGGTCTGCGCGATATCGAAGACCGAACGGAGCCTCCCCCGCTGGGACAGGATCCGGATTGCGTGTTCTCCCTTACGGATCCGGTGTCCGGCCTGCTGCCACGCCTCGAAGGTCTTGACCTGCGTTGCTTCCCGTTGAGCGCCGATCAGCAGCACGTTCGTGAAGCCGTACTGGCCGTAGGCCGCCGCCCGTTCGAGGACCGTCCCCCATGGCAGCTCTCCTCGGTGCACGCGGCCGAGCTCCTGCCTGGCGATCGTCTCCAGCAGTTCAGTGAGGTCGTCGCTCACTGCCGTACCCCGTCCATCCGGGCACGGGCGGCTTTGACGATGGTGGCGATCTTGTCGTTGGCGACCGCATGGCCCTCGGCTCGCAGGCGGCGCCCGAGATTGATGTTGCTGAGCCGCATACCGTCGCTCTCCTCAGTGAGGAGGATCTTGTGCGCGGCTGTGACGAGCTCGTCGATGTCGTCGTCTTGGTGGATGTCGTCGGCGGGCTGCACTCGGAGGGCCAGCCGGTCGGTGAGCGGGGCCTTCCAACGCCAGCGGAACCGGCCGTGGGCCTGTTGGAGTCCGGAGATCGCGACGAGCCTTTCCCGCTCCAGGCTCAGCCCTCTGACGTATGAGGTGATCTGCCACAGCACCATCCGCCGCCAGAGCAGCAGGGTGGAGACCGGTGCGAGGAGCCAGCGCGAGGAGGGGATCTTCTCCCTGCGCGTCCCGGTGGTGAGGCCGACGCGTTGCCGGATCTGATGGCGGACGCCTTCGGTCACCGTGATGAACAAGACGGGCATGGCCGCGTGGGCGATCATGCCAGCCAGGTCTCCATCGGCCGCGGTGATGTTCACCGTGATGGTGCCGCCGATGTACGCCCAGGCGATCCAGCGCAGGATCGGCCAGGCCAGATTCTGCAACTCCAGCAGCAGATCCCAAGCGAGCAGGATGAGGATGCCCAAGTCCAGGCCGATAGGGACGATCCAGGCGAGGCGTTCACCGAAGTAGGGCACGGAGGCGTCCCGGACGGTGGCGAACGAACCGACCGCGCCGAGAACAGCCAGGGCTGCGATCAGCGGGGTGAGGGCGATCTGGCACCACAGGATCGTTTTGGGAGAGGTCACCGCTGCCTCCGGTTGACCATGAACTGCAGCAGATCGACGGTGCCGCGGAGGTCGTCGGTGCTGCCGAGGAGCCGACCGTGCAGGGTGACGAAGGCGTAGACGCCCTCGGCGCCGGCGCACATGACGGTCTCGGTCCACAGGCCGCGTCTGAGCTTGAGCTTCCACCGGCCGTTGCGTGGTCTGCGGATCACGACGTGCAGGTTGCGGGCTTTCAGCTCCCGGTACAGGTCGGTCAGCAGCAGCTGCCGCGTCTCCAGTTCGTTCTTGGCCGTCTCCATCACTCGACCCCCCGAGTGTCGAAAGCTGACGAGAAGAGATTTCGTCAACTAAGGTTCTTGGCGCGAAGAACTTTGCAGGACGAGACTCAAGGCTGTCAATCAAAGATGATTGATCGGCGTGTCATGGCTTATGGGGAGTAGACGTGGCGGAGACAGCGGCACCGTCGGCCGGCCTGGCCGACAAGATCGAATGGCTCATCCACCACTCCTGGCCGGACGATTTGCCGCCCGCGGGCACCAATGTCGAGATCGCCAAAGCCATATCGAGCCGGACAGGCGAAGACATGTCCTCCACCACCGTGTGGAAGCTGCGCACGGGCCGGCAGGACAACCCGCAGTTCAAGACCCTGACGGCGCTGGCGACGTTCTTCGGTGTGCCGATCGGCTACTTCGGGTTCGCCGAAGAAGCCTCGGCGATCGATGAGGACCTCACGTTCAAGGTGCTGCTGCGGAAGCTGCGCAGCGGGGAGATCAAGCCCGAGGTGCTGCGGGCCCTGGTCGACCTGTCGCCCAAGTCGCGGTGGCTGATGGACGAGCTCATCCTCGCCGCGGCAGCCGCCGACCGGCGTAGCGAGGTCTGACCGGAGTCCGGCTCATCTCCGTTGCGTGGGACGGACGTGTCGGCATGACGGTCAGGTTCTCCCCGTCAGGATCGCGCAGGTGGGCGGCTGATCGGGCTGCGGCTTCGGCTTGGGCACGACGTCCTTCTGCGGCTCGAAGTCGGGCGACGGTATCGGTGAGCGCGGTGAGACTGGCGACCAGGACGAGGAGATCGACGGTCGTCTGATCCTTGATGAGCCCGGCCATGGCCATGACTCGGGCCACCGTACGCAGGCCATTGCCCGCTCTGGTGGGCTTGGGGATACGTCCATCAGGGGCGCGGGACGCACGGTCGTAGACGCGAGCGGCTCGGTGCAGGTGCGGATTGCCGGTGGTTCGGGCTGCGACGTGCAGGACGTCAGAAGCCGCCCATGCGGCGTCGCGGGCGGCCTGGGGGTTGAGGACCAGACAGCGACGGATCTGCTCGCTGGCGTGGTCGGCGGCTCGGGCGGCATCATCGTAGATCGCTTGGAGTTCCTCGTGGGTGAAGCCCGGAGCCGATTCGACCTCGCCGAAGGAGCGTGTGAGCTTGGGCAGCGTAAGATCGTCGGCCAACTGGCCACCGCTGTACCAGCGCGAACTGCCCGGGAGTGCGACCGCATAACCGGTCACCTGCCCGGGATCGCGTTCGCTGTGGCGGATCCGTAGGAGCAAGCCGGCCTGGTCGAGACGGGCGAAGAAGTCCGCGGTTCCGGTGGTGTCGGCTGCGCAGGCTCGTACGGTCTGCCGGAGAACGGCCTTGGTGGTGGCGGCGGAAAGCTGGGATCCGGAGAGCGGATGGCGTTCCCGACCGTCCGGATTCCGTCTGGAAGACGCGGATGGCCAGCGGGTTCGGAGTTTCGGCAGCGTCAGGTCCGGGGCGAGCCGTCCACCACTGAAGTAGATCGGTCGGCCGTCGCTGTTGACGTCGCCGGGGAGGGCGACGGCGTATCCGGTGATCTGCTCCGGGTTCTGGTCGCTGTGCCTGAGCTTGATCAGGATGCCTTCGCCGCACAGGCGGGAGAAGAACTCGTCCTCGTTTCGGGCTCCGGCGGCGCAGGTGATGACGTGCCGTCTCAGCGAGGTTCGCGGTGGCTCTGCGCGTTGGCGGCGTGCGGCTTTCTCTGATTCTCCTCGGCTCGGTCGTCTGGCCGCCGTCCGGTCTGCCGGCGCCGTCCGTACCAGGCCGTACTTTCGCTCGATTCGGCGCAGAGCCTCCCGGGCTTTGAGCGCGTCGTTACGGACATCAGGACGCCTCCCGTCCTGCCGGGCCAGCGTCGCGACGAGATGGATGTGGTCGTCGGCGTGCCGCACGGCGAACCAGCGGCATCCTCCGACATCTCCTTTACGAGCCAGCCCGGTGGCGTGCATGACCTCGCGGGCGATCTGCGCCCACCGCTCATCCGAGAGGATCGGATCATCCGGATGCGCCCGGATGGGGTAGTGCCACACCGGCTTGTTCAGCCCGCGTTCCCCGAGGAGGGCCAAGGGCTGCGTCATCAACTCGTCCAGGCCCCGGAAGTCCAGCCGTCCATCGGCCATGCGCGGCAGCTCCAGATATCCGACGGACCGGAACCCGGCCACCACATGCGGGTCGTGATGCTCACCGCGGCCTCCAGGGCCGAACAGATACCGGATCAGTCCGTGGACCCGCTCGCCTCGCAGGACCTTTCCGATCACGGCAACCGTGCCCTCACCAAAGCGGCGAGCGCATCCACCTTCCGCAACGTCCGATCGGCCGCCGCCGCGTACAAGGTGAGTTGCTCCCCCCTCTCCCCCGTCGCGTTCAACCTGGCCACCACCTGGTTGAACAACACCCCGACTCTCCGCACCTGCCCGGCCGTCAGCATGAGCGATCGCAGCAGGTCACGCATGGCTTCCTGCTCCACGGAGTCCAAACCCCGCACATGAGCCATGCATATCTGGGCCCCGTACGCGCCGTCAGACAACTCCTGGCGTCGGGCGGCCGTTGAGAACGCCGCGTACTCCTCCTCGCTGAAGACCATGAGCACGCGACGACGGCGTCCTTCTGCCTTCCTGGAACGCCGGCCGCGAGGCCGAGGGGAGGTCTCCGATTCGGCGAACGTCTTCTCCTTTCCCAGGACCGCGCCCGGTCCGCTCTCCTCCTGGACCGCGCACGGTCCAGGGCTAAGCACTGCTTACCTATCTCTTGCCCGGCGCAGCCGAGCCCTGCGGAAGAACTCAGCCAGGTGCCAGGCGAGGGCCTTTCTCCACGCCGGCACTCCTCGCTCGCGCTGCTTCCGGACCGGCGATACCAAGCGCTTCCCGGGCCTGACGGGGGAAGCTCTCCGCGGCCAGACGGCCAGGCCTCTCCTCCAGCGAGGCCAGGAATCGGGTCACCTTCCCCAAAGCGCTCTGGGCTTCGGCCGCCGCGTTCCCCGCCTGGAGATAGCACCGGTGAAGACGTTCATGACGCAGCTTCATCTGGATCTCGCCCTGGGGCCTCAACCCCGTCGGCCGGCCCGTCGCCAGACCGTCCAAGGCACGCGAGGCCACGGTGGCGGGGACCTTGACCGCGTTTTCCACCGCCAGCGCGATCATGCGGATGTCGGCGACCTCGGGGGCGAGCACATACGGCTGGACGAGCTTCGTCACAGCATTGGCGCTCGGTCTCCATCCTCGATCCGCGTATGCCATCCGCCCCAGCCTCACCACCAGGTCTCCCGCGTCGACCATCATCTGGTCGAGCCGGACCCGCCCATCGCAGGAAACCTCCTGCCACAAGGCGGTGACCTCGGTCCACTTGTCGGCCAACTCTCCGACTCTCATCTCCGCTTCGGCCAGGGCGTTCGTCGTCTCCGCAAGGCCAAGCCGGCGGCAGCGTGCCATCAGCAGACGCAGAATCTGCCCGCTGATCTCGCTGGTCATCAGCGTCGACGTGGCCAAGGACCTCCACGTCCGCGCGCTCTGCGGCACCCCCGAAGCCTGTAGCCACCGGACATTTGCCTCCATACCGATGAGCGCGCGTTCCCGGCCTTCGCCTCCTGTGATCGGTATGCGTTCGGGAAGCAGAAGCTCATGACCGTCAAAGCCCGCCTCGGGTACAGCTCTGAGCGCGGGCATGGTCGTAGACCGCAACCCCTGGCCTTCCGGACTCGCCTTTCGCTTCGCGTGCCCGGCTGCTTCACTCAACCTGGCCGCCGCGTCCGTTCTCCCCGCCTTGTCGACGACCCACAGCAGACGACCGGCATAACCACCCACCTCCGCCAACAACCACTCCGCGCTCGACGCGCTGGAGATGAGTTCGCTCTGGGCCGTGACCGGGAGCAGCCCTCCCTCCCCCACCTCAAAATGCGACGACAGCAGGTCCAATCCGCACCCCAGCGCCTGCCGTGCCATGAACAGACTCTGGGCCAGCTCGCAGCGCTCCGGGGCCTCCCCGCCGGGCTCCCGAAGAACCGAGGCGGCATCACGCAGCGAAGCCGCACAGAGCCGGGCTTTTCTCGCCACCTCGGTCTCTCGCCCTTGCGCGCCGAATCCCGCTCCGGCCCGCTCGGCGTACCTCGCCAGTACCAGCGCCGCCTGACCGAGTTCATCAAGGGTCGACCGGTCTCCCGCCTGCCACGACAGCTCCGACGGTTCGAGCCTCTCCATCGCCCCCATCCAGTGGGCATCAGCGACAGCAAGCAGATCCCCGAAGGTCGCTCCCATCTACAGCAGGGCCCTCTGCAGCCGACTCACATACACTGCCGCATCCAGACAGGCGAGCTTGTCTTCGATGCCTTGCGCCAGCTCTACGGCCTTCTCCACCGAAGCCGCCGCCTCGGCCGCCACAGCGGCCAGCCCTTCGGCCCCGGCTCCGACCTCCTGTTCCACGTGCTTCGGGAACGCCGGCGCGGCGCTCAACGAGTCGAGCGCGTTCGTCGCCTCAAGGTCCACCAGCCCCCATCGGACCGAGTTGCCTGGAGTCTTCAACTCTGAGCGAGCGATCGCCTGCAGTCGCTTGAGCAGGTCCGCTGCGGAGCCGAGCTCGCCGCTGAGCCTGCTTGTCCCATCCGCCAAATCAGACACCTCCTTTGTCGGCCATGAACCATGGATTCGATTTTTGCTTCCCATAGACAATCACACACCGAAATCCAGTACTAGCGATTATCCACAGCACTAATTGACCGATTGATCCAAGTTGCCGCCAATTTCCCCATATAAAAAGATCAAGCGATATATTCGATTAGTGTGCCGATCGCTTCCTCCTCGGTCATTGCTGGAACCCCTCGAAACAGATTTCCGGAGAGTTCCGGATCGATTGACCCTGCGGCGGGCCCAAGGATGTAGACGGCCGATTCACAGCACCACGGACCGAACGCCAAGCCGACAAGGTGACGGTTCCGCGCTTGTCGGAGAGTCCGAAGAGCCACGTCGGAATCGGCCCCCGGAGTGGTGAACCAGCAGATACTCCCGCCGCCCACGCCAACCGGATCCATCTCGTCCCTCTCCAACTCGGACTCCAAGTACTCGATCGCGTCTTCCAGGAGCTCGCAGATCTGGAGACGAGAAGAGAAGACATCCCAGGTGACCTCCTCTAGGCATTTATCAAACAAGCGACCCAGTTCATGCCGATCTATAACCACTTGAACACGTTCCGAGCTCGCGACGAGGCACCTCACCAGCAAGGCTCTCGCAACGCCCGCCCTGGAAGCCGCCGTCTTCGCACGGGAGGCAGATTCCTGGAGCAGGAACTCAGTACGCAAGTACAAGTCGATAAAGTCTGGACTTATGGCATCTTCTTTCGACGAACCGAACCGGAACCCCTGCTCCCCAGCACTCCCCTCCAGCAACTCCCCTGTCATATGACCTTCAGGAAGCGCATCTTCCTTATCGGACAAGACAGATGAAGATGCACCGGTCTCCTGAATCATTCCAGCCTCCCTTGGCCACTGCCCGATCCCGTCACCTTGACGAGAGAAGCACTCCGATACCCTCACCTTTGATCAGTAAGGATGGCCGAGAGACTAGAAATGAGACAGCGGGGTTGTCAATCACCTTCCCGAGACGCCATCATGTGTGTCCTGGATTCTAGGTGAAAGCCCACAAGAGACATAGGCGATAATCATGACCCCACCCGCAGGGGACGAAAAATCTGACAACACGACCAAATTGGCGGATAAAATTGACCTCTTGTTCAGGACCGTGCATCCACCGAGCCGCGGTCCATACTCCCTACAGGAAGCCGCAGCGAAAATAGAGGAGATCACCGGCGAGAAGGTGTCGCATAACACCTTGTGGAAGCTTCGTACCGGAAAGGCCGACAACCCCACCAAACGAGTACTAGAGGGATTGGCTAAGTTCTTCGAAGTAAGTCCGGCATACTTCTTTGATGAGAACGTGTCCGAAGACATCAGAAATCAGATTGAGCTCTTGTCCGCACTGCGCGATACCGGCGTCCGTGGCGCGCGG
Organism: Actinomycetes bacterium; assembly: GCA_023425615.1. GTDB lineage: Bacteria > Actinomycetota > Actinomycetes > Streptosporangiales > Streptosporangiaceae > Actinocorallia. The sequence goes on along the minus strand of JAFACJ010000730.1, from coordinate 4,716 downwards.
CTCCGCATCTTCTTCGAACTCTCGACCGAGGGCCAGGAGATGGTGGCCGAGATGATCGCCAGGACCGCACGAATCGAAGACATACACCGAAAGCTTCCCCGGTAGCCGACATCATCCATCTGGACACAGGACCAGCAGCAGTCCTCGTCAAGCATGGACCAGGCCCTGAAGCTTGAGCGCTGAAGGTATCGCCTCCGAGATCGCGGCGAGCCAAGATGCCTCCCCGGTCAGACTGGCCGCATCACCGCTCTCCCCAATGCCCTCCTCCTGCGGCTCGGCGGTGTCTCCTCTGCGGTACGCCTCCAAGGACAAGACGATCAGCGTGGCTTCGACGAGGGCCGCACGTTCCGCCTCACTGGCACCGACGCGTTCCGCGGCCGCGTTCACGAGTTCCTTCAACCGTGCGGTCCGGTAAGACGAGAGCGCGATGAGCCCGTCACGGACTTCGATCACCCTGCGCTGCAACTTCCAACGCGCGCCAAGATGCATGGTGCTCGGCATGACGATGTGGGGGAACTCCTCGTACAGCATCCTCCACAAAGGACCGAGCCTGCGGTAGAGCCGACGATCCCTGTACGAGCGGACAGGCGCGGTCAAGGTCGGTCCCCATGTCGGCAGTGTCATCCCTACGACGATGAGCAGCATGGCCGCCAAGGGGAAGGTCACCGAGAACAGACAGCCGGCAGGCCAGACGACCGAGAGGCAAGGAGCATCGTGCCCGGCAAAGGGTAGGACCAGACCGAACATCTGCGATTGGACGAAGATGGCCTTCTCGGCGATGTAGACCAACGCGATCAGGCTGCCGACCGCAACGCTCCCCAGGCCCCACCGCAGAGCCCTCCGGCGAGCGTGGCGCGCATACCGAACGCTGATGCACAGAAGATCGATCATCGCTTTGCCGAACAGGACGATATAGATACCGATGTAGATGACGAGTGCCGGTTGCTCTCCGTAGAGACCACCGAAGTCACCGACTCTGGCAGGTACGGGACTGCTCAAGAACGTCCCGACCATGATCGCAATGGCGATCATGTATCCGATGACCCTGTTGCGAATCATCGGCTTGGCCCGGTCCGGCGGATAGCTCATGCTCAGCAGGTGGGAAACGATGCACAGATTGGCCAAGATCGTACAGATATTGGATAGAAGTCGCCCCAGGTTCGGGAAGACCCGGCTCTCGACCTCTTGGGCTGAGTCCGAGAGGAGAATAAAAGCCAATCCCATTGCCGACAACAGGAGGCACAATGCAAGCTGCCCAGGCCTCCGCAGCCCCGTGTAGAGGTCACGCGCTTTCAGTGAGGCTCCAGCGAAGGCCACAGCCGCCACCGAGAAGAAGACGGCATCGATCACGATGGCTCTCCTCCCCGCCATGGAGAACGACCCCAGACCGCCTCCAACCTTCCGAGCACCTCCGCGACGCCCGGATCCTCGACCGGTTGGGGTGCCCGGCGTTCGCCGATCCGCGCCAGTACGAGGGTCGCGAAGTACTCCGCTTGCTGCTCCTGTTGGTCGCTGTAAGCGATACGGCCGAGAACCCGCCGAACAAGAGTCTGATCAAGATCGGGAAGGAGAAGAGAGGCCAGTTCCACAACACTGACCCCACCATCCTGATGGCCAAAAAGAAGGTGCCCGATCTCGTGCAAGGCAATATGTTCGCGGTGGTACCGGGTCGTACTTCCTATCGTGAAAATACGATCTGAGGTTTCGGTCGATATATAAAGTCCATAAGGTGATCCGGGGAAAGGCTTCAAGGAGGGGATGATCTGCAGAGACCTTCCTCGCCGTTCCTGAAGAAGCATGCAGAAGCGGTTGAAATCCCATGGATCAGGAACATCGAGCTCCTTAATTACCTCCTGACATTGCTTCCGTAGAGCACGATCTAGCAAGCAAACCAACCCCTGGATCCATAGGTCACGGAACACTCTTCCAGCGAAGCACGGTCAATACGAAGCCCACGCTATCGAATCCTTTTTCGATCCGGACCGATCAACAGATCGAACCTCCCATAGCCTTTAGAGATTTTTAACATCATCCCCAAAAGCAACACTGCCGCGGCTGACCGACAAGCCAATCGGTCGAGTCTTCATCTATTCCGCTTCAGTACGGATTCCAAAGAACACGGCTTAGTTCCGAAGAAGGCGATAAGCCCCGCCAAGGAGCACTTCGCCAGCTTCCACGCTCGCCTCATCCGCGATCTCACCGAGTCCTCGGGATACCACCGACTCAGCTCACCGCAGGCGGACATCTGGCCGGGTGAGAATAATCCTGGCTCTCAACAGGTAGCTCATCGGTCGTTGAGGCAGGCGAAGATCCGATCTTCCGCTTCGGGATAGACCTTGAAGGGAAGGCCCAGGCTGTCGTACAGATCGAGTGGAATCCCCGCATCGAGGACTTGGAAGCCGAGCCGGGTGTAGAAGCCCTCCAAGCCGCTACCCACGTGGAACTGGCCGTAGGCCATGCGGAACCCGAGTTGGAAGTACCACTGCAGGGTCCGGGTCAACAGCGCCGATGCGGCACCTTGACCCCGGACCGCTTCCTCCACGGCCACCGCCCGGATCTTCACCACCGCGGTGAGGGCCTCCATCGTGAGTTCAAGGGGAACTCCACGATCCGCCGCATCGGCCACGACCCGGCCCGGCAGGGAGACAGCGTGCAGAACTCCCACGAGCCCGCCGTCGCGAGCCTGCACGACCATCGGAACTGTGATTCTTGAGGTGGCGGTCCGGCTGGGTCGGGTTGCTGTCAGGCTGTCGCCGGTGCTTGGGCATGACCCGGATCGGAACTGGCGCCCGGAGGGGTTGCCTTGTGTGCCGAGATGTCTGCTCGGGTGCCGGCGTCGGCCTGGCCCACCCGTTGGCCTGATCAGCAGCTCGTCCGCCGCTCAAGCGGCGTGACTCATCACAGTTCTGCCACGCGGTGACTCCACCCAGGCCGACGCCGACCACGGTCGTCTTCGTCGGAAGGAAGCAACCGCATGACCATGCTGGCAGAAGAGGTCGACGGCGTCATCGGCGTCGACACCCACCGCGATACCCTGGCCGCCGCAGCCGTGTCCTGCCTGGGTGCGGTCCTCGCGCACTCTGAGGCCGCCACCGACCAGCGCGGATACCGCAAGCTGCTCGATTTCGCCCGCAAGCACGTCCCCGGCGCCCGGTGCTGGGCTCTGGAGGGAACCGGCAGCTACGGGGCCGGGCTGGCGGTGTTCCTCGACGCGGCCGGTGAACGCGTGGTCGAGGTCTGCCGGCCCAAACGCCCCGCCCAGCGCGGAGGCCGCAAGACCGATGCGATCGACGCGGTCCGCGCCGCCCGCGAAGCCCTGACCGCCGAACACCTCATCCACCCGCGACGGCGCGGCGAGCGTGAGGCGCTGCGGGTCCTGCTCGCGACCCGCCAGGGCGCCGTCACCGCCACCACCGCGGCGATCAACCACCTCAAGGCCCTGATCGTCTCCGCGCCTGAGGACCTGCGCGCTGAGCTGCGAGGACTGGGCAGCAAAGCGGTCATCTCGCACTGCGCACGGCTCCGGGCCCGGCCCGCCCAGTCCATCGAGCATCGGATGACGGTGCGGGCACTGCGCGCTACCGCCACCCGCGTCCAGGCACTCCGCGCCGAGGCCGAAGAACTAGGTCCTGTGTGATGTTGTGATCAATCTCCGGGTTTGGCCTTCTTTCCGGAGGCCGGACCCGGTAGGACTCTGGCATGACGCGCAGGCAGCTCACCGACGAGCAGTGGAAGTTCATCGCCCCCTACCTGCCGATCGGTGCTTTCGGCCCCTACCCCGAGCGGCTGCGCGAGCAGCTCGAGGGGATGATCTGGCGGTTTCGCACCGGTGCCCAGTGGCGGGAGATGCCGACCGAGTTCGGGGCCTGGCCGACGGTCTACGGGCGCTTTCGTGTCTGGCGGGACGCCGGAGTCTTCACCGCCCTGCTGGAAGGCGTGATCGCCGAGGCCGCCCGCCGGGGAAGAACGGACACCTCCCTGGTCAGCGTGGACTCCACCACCGCCCGCGCCCACCAGGAGGCCGCCGGGATGCGCATCGACGCCGAGGTCCTGGACGCCCTCGAGAAGGCCGCCGCCGAGCAGGAGAAGGCCCGGCAAAAGGGGGCGGCGCGCACGAACAGGCCGGGCAGGACGACCCCGCGCCAGACGAGCGAAGGCGCATCCGGCGACGGCGCAGGCTCCGCCTGAAGCAGGCCCTGCTCGGGCGCTCCAGGGGCGGGCTGACCAGCAAGATCCATCTGGCCGCCGACCGCAGGTGCCGCCCCCTGGCACTCCTCCTGACCGCCGGGCAGGCCGCCGACAGCCCGCAGTTCACCGCCGTGCTCGCCAAGATACGCATCCGCCTTCCCCTCGGCCGTCCCCGCACCCGGCCCGCGGCGGTCGCCGCCGATAAGGCCTACTCCTCCCGCGCCAACCGCGCCTACCTGCGTATACGCCACATCAAGGCGGTCATCCCGGAGAAGAAGGACCAGGCGGCCAACCGCAAGAAGAAAGGCAGCCGGGGCGGCCGGCCCGTCTCCCACGACGTTGGCCTCTACCGGGAGCGCAACACCGTCGAACGCTGCATCAACAAGCTGAAGACCTGGCGGGGCATCGCCACCCGCTACGACAAGACGCCCGCGAGCTACCTCGCCGGCCTCAACCTTCGCGCGTCGATCCTCTGGATCGACGACCTCCTCCAGGCACCCAGCTGATCACAACATCACACAGGCTCTA
>JAFACJ010000703.1 GCA_023425615.1 Actinomycetes bacterium | reverse complement strand
CCGCCGCCCGGACGCCAGACGCGGCGTCCGGGCAGGGCTCCAGCGCGGCGGTCATCGACTCCAGCAGCGCCGTCATGCACCGGGCGTACAGGGCGGCGGCCAGTCCGTCGAAGCTGCCGAAGTGGTGGTAGAGGCTGCCGCTGCTGACACCGCTCTCCTTGATGACGGCGCTCATCGTGAAGCCTTCGTGGCCCTCCCGCGCGTAGACGGACAGCGCGGTGTCCAGCAGCCGTTCCACCACGCGGGCGGTGGTGCGGTGCTTAGGAGACATCCAGGGCCGCCGACGCGTCGTCCCACAGCCGCCGGGCCAGGGCGGCGTCCAGGGCCGGCCGCTCCAGCGGCGTCTCCTTGTCCACGTCGAAGTAGGCGCCGGAGGTGCCGGGCGGTGCGGTGACCAGGCGGGCGACGGGACGCCCGCCCTCCTCTGGCGGCTGCCAGGTGCGCTTCACGGCCTTGAGGAGCAGGCCCAGTGGGCCGCGCCGGTCGCCCAGGCCCGTCCGGATCACGCCGGGGTGCAGTGCGTTGACGGTCACCCCCGCATCCTTCCAGCGTTCGGCGAACAGCGGGACCATCATGAGATTGGCCAGCTTGGTGTCGGCGTACGTGCGGATCGCGTGGAAGTCGGCGCCCGTCGGCGTGCGCTCGGGATCGACCTTGCCCTTGACGTACAGGCCGGCGCTGACCTGGACGACCGTCGCCGCCGACTCCTTGAGCCGCTCCTCCAGCAGGTGGCCGAGCAGGAACGGGGCGAGGTGGTTGGTGAAGTACGCCTGCTCGAACCCGTCGGCGTTGAGCACCCTCCGGTGCGGCCAGATCCCCGCGTTGTGCACCAGCGCCCGCACGTCGGGGAAGCGCTCCTTCAGCTCATCGGCGAGGGCGGTGGTCCCGGCGCGGTCGGACAGGTCGCCGACCACCAGCTCCGCGCGCCCGCCCAGCCGCGCCAGCGCCTCCTCTCCCCGCTCCCTGCGCCGCGCCACCAGGGCGATCTCGATCCCCTCGGCGGCCAGCAGCTCCGCGGTGGCCAGGCCGATGCCCCGGTTGCCGCCCGTGATGATCACGACTCCGTGTTCCGTCATACCGGCGAAGGTAGCCTTTTCCAGAGAGGTTCTCTAGAGACACTCTCTAATTTTCTGGCCGGCGCTCCACCAGCCGCCGCAGCAGCGCGGTCAGCCGTTCGCGCTCGGCCGGCTCCAGGGCGGCGAACCAGGCCGCCTCCCGCGCCGCCTGGAGGTCGAAGACCTCGCGCACCGTCGCCTCGCCCTTCCCGGTGAGGGCGACCATGACGACACGGCCGTCCGTCTCCGAGGGGCGGCGCTCCACCAGCCCTGCCCGCTCCAGGGTGTGGACGGCGTTGGTGATGGCCGAGCGGCTGGTCAGCGACAGCTCGGCCAGCCGGGCGGGCATCGCGGGACCCAGCAGCCAGAGCTTGAACAGCAGCCGGAAGCCCGGCAGGGTCAGGCCGCGCGGCCGGTGGACCGTCGCCTCCAGGTCGTTGATGAGCAGGTACGCCACGTGCAGCAGGTTGTAGGCGAGCGAGAACGCCTCGACGTCGGCGCCCGGAGCCCGCGCGGGAATGCCGCGGCGTGCCAGCTCCTCGTACTCCTCCATTGCGTTCTCCCAGTCCGGGGTCCATATTGTTACGGCCATAACAATCACAGAGGACCACTGATGCGCGTCATCATCGCAGGGGCCGGGATCGGCGGGCTCACCACCGGATACCGGTGGCCGCAGTACGCCGTCCACCGCGGCGAACTCCAGTGTGGAACGCCTGTCGCGCGGGGAGGGCGTCGATCCGTCGGAGTACCACTTCCGTCTCACGCTACGGTTCGAGACGTCGCACCCCTCTCATGCCTGGCTCGGCCGGACCATCGCGGTGGCCACCGGACGCCGTGAGGCCGACGCCGTCGTCTACGACGCCTTCACTCTGAACTGAGGAGCCATCGATGGGCCAGCTCGATCTCCGGCCGCTTCCCGTGGCGGGTGTGCACGGACAGCCGATCCCCATGCGCGACGGGACGATCCTGCGCGCCGACGTCCACCGCCCGGACGACGGCGAGAGGCACCGCACCGTCCTGGTGCGCAGTCCCTACAGCGAGGGGAGCATGCGGTCCTTCCCCGTCGTCGCCTGCCTGGAGGCGGGACTCGCGGTCGTCCTCCAGCACTGCCGCGGCCGCGGCGACAGCGACGGCGAGTTCGTCCCCTGGGTGCACGAGGGACCCGACGGCGCCGACACCGTCGCGTGGATCACCGCGCAGCCGTGGTCGAACGGAGAGGTCGTCGCCTCCGGCATGTCCTACCTGGCCGGATGCGCGCTGCAACTGGCCACCGAGCAGCCCGGCGCACTCAAGGCCATCGTCGCGACCATGACCCCGCACGACTTCTACGAGGGGCTCAACTACAACGGCGGGGCGCTGGCCGCCGGCTCGGTGTTCCACTGGAGCGCGTTGCAGGGCATGCTCGGCGCGCTGCACGACGCGCGCGGCGGCGACCCCGAGGCGTTCGGGCGGTTCCTGAAGCAGATGGCGCTCACAGGCGAGTCGTTCTCGCTGACCGAGGACTACCCGCTGCTCGACGCGCGGGTCGCCGAGAACTTCCCCGTGTGGCGCGAGTGGGTGGAGCACCCCGAACGCGACGCCTACTGGGAGGGGCTCGCCGCCACCCTGCGGCACGAGGTCATCGACGTGCCCGTGCTGCACACGGCGGGCTGGTACGACATCTTCCTCAAAGGCACGCTGGAGAACTACAAGCGCATCCCCGGCGGGCGGCTCATCATCGGCCCGTGGACCCACCTCGGCCAGGACTCAGCAGCCGGCGAACTGTACTTCGGCGCCGCCGCCGCGGGCCGGTCGTCCGGGCTGGAGCAGACCCAGGTCGGGTTCCTGGCCGGACGGTACGAGGGGCCCGCGGTGCGCGTCTTCGTCATGGGCGCGAACGTCTGGCGCGAGGAGGAGTCGTGGCCGCCGGCCCGCGCCGTCCCCACCCGCTTCCATCTGCACCCCGACGGCGTGCTCTCCCGGGACGCCCCCGCCACCGGCGCGCGGCCGTCCGTCTTCCCGCACGACCCCGGCGACCCGGTGCCCACGCACGGCGGCGGGCTGCTGCTGCCCGACCCGCTCAACGCCGGCCCCCGCGACCAGCGCGAGATCGAACGCCACCCCGGCGTCCTGTGCTTCACCACCGAGCCGCTCACCGAGGACCTGGAGGTCACCGGCGAACTGACCGCCACCCTCCACGGCACGACCACGGCGTCCGGCGCCGACTGGACGGTCAAGCTCATCGACGTCCACCCCGACGGCCGCGCCATGAACGTCGCCGACGGCATCCTGCGCTCCCCGGCGTCGCGGGAGGCGCACGAGGTGGATCTGGTGGCCACCAGCCAGGTCTTCCTCGCCGGTCACCGCATCCGCGTGGAGGTCGCGGGCTCCAACCACCCGCGCTTCGACGTCCACCCGGCGCTGGAGAAGGCCGAGCAGACCCTCTTCCACGACGCCGGACGCCCGTCCTTCCTCACCCTGCCCGTCATCCCCTGACGGTCACGCCCATTCCGGCCGGTAGGCGGGGTGGTCGGCGTACTGGGAGGCGAGCTGCCTGAGCACCGTCTCCAGCACCCCGGTACCCGGCGCGCCCCGCTGCCGCGTCCACTGCTCCTTCTCGTACAGGGCGATGACGCGCCGCAGCGCCGCCGACTGGCGCAGCACCCTCTGCGGGTCGTACCTGGCGATGTGCTCGGCGTACGCCTCGTTCTCCACCGACGCCACGAAGCCCAGCCGCTCCCTCTCCCTGGGCACCTCCCCGGTCCCGTCCGGCTGGACGTCCACCCGGACGGTCCCCCCGGGCGTCACCTTCCACGAGGCTCCCATCCCCGCCTTCGCCACCGCCTCGTCCCTGTCCAGCCGCGCTTTGAGGAACGCCAAGAGATCTTCCACATCCACCATCCTGCTCGGTGGGACGGCTCCTCGCACCCCGAACACGGGCCGTGCCGCCGAAAGATCGCCCCGGATCCCGGTGGCCGGCGAACGGCGGCATACTGGGCCGCGACCAGAACCTCAAGGAGGCCCCCCTTGCTCGCCGTCACCGTCGACAACGTACGTCTCTTCCTCCACGTGCTCGCCGCCACCGTGTGGGTCGGCGGCCAGCTCACCCTCGGCGCGCTGGTGCCCGCGCTGCGCGGTTTCGAGGGCGTCACGAAGGTCGCCGCCCGCCGCTTCAACCTCGTCGCCTGGCCCGCCTTCGCCGTCCTCGTCCTCACCGGCGCCTGGAACATGGCAGCGCTCCCCGACGACTATCCCTCCGACGCGCACACCACCCTCAACGTGAAGATGGTCTTCGTCCTCGTGTCGGGTGTGGCCGCCTTCCTGCACACGCGCGCCACCTCCAAGGCCGGCCTCGCCGTCTGGGGCGCCGTCGGAACCGTCGCCGCCCTCGTCACCCTCTTCTTCGGCGTCCAGCTCGGCTGACGCCCTCCCGCCGTCACGGGCAGGGTGACTTCGGCTCCCCCCAGGCCGTGGCCAAGGTGTTGTCCGGCAGCCTGCCGCACGCCAGCCGGGCGACCCTGCCTCCGGTGGGGCCGAGGGATTCGAAGATGTAGACGGCCTTGTCCTTCGGATACCTGTCGTTGGTCCCGAGGCTGATGACGCCCGTCGCGCCGAGGTGGTCCCGCAGCTTGCCGTAGGCGAGCCAGCTGTAGACGTCGTTGGACCTGAAGTCCCCGCCGACGTTCTGGGGGATGAGGGCGTTGACCGCCGTGGAGACGATGCTCAGCGCGTCGTACCCGCCGGCCGCCTCGGGATCGGGGTCCTGGTGGAAGGTCTCCCGGTACCGGGCGGCGAAGACCTTGTACGCGGAGGCCGTCCCGTTCCCCGGGTCGTTGAAGGCGAGGTCGAAGACCTTCAGGAAGCCGTACTCGTCGAGCTTCGCGGGTTCCTGGAGGAACCGCCCGGCCAGCGTCTCGGCGATCACCGGGATACGCTCTCTCCGCTGGCATTGGGCGGTCTTCTGCAACGCGGTGAACAGATCGACGACCAGGGAGGACCGGCCCGCGTAGAACACGGGGCCGCCGTTCTGCGCCACCTGCGTGCAGACCTCGTACGCGACGTCCGCGGTCGGCCGCTGCGTCAGCTTCTCGTCGAAGACGACGGACGTCGCCTTTCTGCCTTCCTCGGCCAGCTTCTCCTCCAGTCTCTCCTTGAGGTCCACGCTGAAGTACTTGTCGTCGGGGTGGTAGACCACGACGGCGCCCTTTCTCCCGCCGGTGAGTTCCCTGATCTGGGAGGACTTCTCCGCGAAGGACACCATCACCTCGGCTATCCGGGTGTTGGG
>JAFACJ010000686.1 GCA_023425615.1 Actinomycetes bacterium | reverse complement strand
GTGCGATATCGGTGCCGGCCAGCGCCTCCGGGTCGAGCGCGAGGATGCGCGCGACGTCCAGGGCGACGTTGCCGTTGCCGATGACGACGGCCCTGCGGTGGGACAGGTCGAAGGCGTGGCGGGCGTGGTCGGGGTGGCCGTTGTACCAGCCGACGAACTCCGTCGCGGTATGGACGCGCTCGGCCCCCGGCAGGTCGAGGCGCCGGTCGGAGGCGGCGCCGACCGCGTAGATGACGGCGTGGTGGTCGGCCAGCAGGTCCTCGTGGGTGAGGTCCCGTCCGACCTCGGTGTCGAGGTGCAGCCGGAAGCCGTCCTGGGCGGCGATGGCGTCGAAGGTCGCGGCGACGCCCCGGGTGCCGCGGTGGTCGGGGGCGACGCCCGTCCGCGCGAGACCGTAGGGGAACGGGAGGCGCTCGTAGACGTCCACGGTCGCGCCGGGGCAGGTGAGCACCTCGTCCGCCGCGTACATGGCGGCGGGCCCCGAGCCCACGACCGCCACCCGCAGCGGTGCGCGGTGGCGCAGCCGGTAGGGCCGCGGCACGGACGCCAGCAGCGGGGGCGCGGGCCGCTCCCGCCGGTAGAAGTCGGCGTTGATCTCCAGGAACGGGAGCTGGTCCTCGGCCAGCCGGGTGTGCGGCCGGATGGCGCCGACCGGGCAGGCCGTCACGCAGGCGCCGCAGTCGACGCACGCCGCGGGATCGACGTAGAGCATCTCCGCGGTGGCGAAGTCCGGCTCGTCGGGGGTGGGGTGGATGCAGTTGACCGGGCAGGCGTAGACGCAGTTGGCGTCATTGCAGCAGGACTGCGTCACGACGTACGGCATGGGGATCCTCGGCGGTGCGCGGGCGGCTCAGGCGGCGTACTGCGCGCGGCGGCGCGGCTCGCCGCGGAAGCGGGAGGGCTCGCCGTCGATACGGCACATCCGCCACACCGCGCGGGAGACGGGGTTCATCAGGCCGAGTTCCTCGGCGAGCATGCGCACGTCGCCGAAGCAGTCGCGCAGGATCGCCTGCGACTGGGGCCGCTTCCAGAACGCCTCGCGCATCACCTTGCGCGGGATGCCGTACTTCTTGGCCAGGCCGCGCGGCGGCACCGTGATCGCGCCGCCCAGCCAGCGCATGACCAGCGGGTAGGTGATCGAGGTGACGCCCCGCGCCACCCTGCCCTGCCGGGAGACCCTCTCCTTCAAGAAGCGGTGCGCGAAGGAGATGTGCCTCGCCTCCTCGGCGATGTGGATCTGCATGACGCGCAGCATCGCCTTGGGGACGTCCTTGCCCTCGCGGATGAGGTTCTTCTGCAGGTGGTCGATGGGCTCCTCGCCGGCGAGGATGCCGATGAAGAAGAGCACCGGGAAGTAGGCGGCCAGCGACCAGAACGGCGAGGTGGCGCGGTAGGGGGCCTTCATGCCCGGCACGTCCTCGCCGATGCGGTTGACCAGCTCCTGGAACATCTGGATGTGGTTGCACTCCTCGGTCATCTCGTGGAGGCAGTACCGGAACTCCGGTGAGCCGTTCGGCAGCCGCATCGCGTACTGCATCATGCCGCGGATGAGGATGCTCTCGAAGGAGAGACCGACCTTCTGCACGTTGGCGTTGCGCCACCTGCCGATCTCGATCCTCCGCTCCTCGGGCAGCGCCTGGTACCAGGGGTGGGCGCCCAGCGGGTCGCTGGTCGGGGACAGCGCCCAGCGCGGGTCGGCGGGGTCGATCCGCAGTTCCGGGGCGTCCCAGGGGATGTCGAGGTAGGGGTCGAACCGGCGGGCGACCGACCCTTCGGAGAGGGTCTTGAGCATGTCGCGGTAGTCCTGCTCGATCATGGCGCTCTCCCTCATTCGTTTACACTCGATGTGCCGACTGTAAACGCGGCGGATCGGGCGGTCAAGGGCTCCCCCACGCGGGCCTAGAGTGATGTCCGTGATGGAGCGCCCCGCGCGTCGCTCCCCCGAGGAGTTCCGCGCCCTGATCCTGGACGCCGCGGCGGACTGCCTGGTCGAGGGCGGCTTCGCCTCCGGCCGCCTGCTGTCGGCCATCGCCCGGAAGGCGGGCGTCTCCCGGCCCACGCTCTACAAGTACGGCGGCACCGTCGACGACATCAAAGAGGCGCTCGTCGAACGCGAGCTCGCCTCCTTCATCGGCGGCCTCGCGCCCTTCCTCGACGACCTGGAGTGGAGCGTCGACTACCTCGTCGACCTGCTCGTCTTCGTCGTCGGCTACGCCCGCGGCCACCCGCTGCTGAAGGCGGCGCTGCGCGACGTCCCCGAACTGGTGCTCCCGGTGTTCACCCTGCACGCCGACACCCAGCTCCGCCGCATCGAGGAGTTCCTCGGCCCCGTTCTGCAAGCGCACATCGACAGCGGCCGGATGCCCGAGCTCAACGTCACCATCCTCATCGACGCCCTCTACCGCATCACCCTGTCGGCGGTCCTCATCAACGGCCTCCACGACTTCGACGACCCCGACGCCCTGCGCTCCTACCTGCACACGGCCGTGCGCCTCCTGGCCGACGCGCCGCTCAGCCACTGAGCCCCACGCACACCGCGTTTATCAAGAGTCGCGTTCCGTGTCCAGACTCCCGGCGGCAGTTCCTGTATCACGCGAACGGTAGGCACTTATCGTGCCCATGCGTTTACTTTGCGTGAGAGCCTCTTGGGGGAACGCACTCGGCGAAGGAGGGCGCATGCGGGCTGTACACAGGGGCGCGGACGGCCACTCCCCCTGGCGGATGCCGGGTCCGACGGGCCTGGGGACGGCGGCCGCCGTGCTCGGCTCCCCGCCCGCCTACGTGCACCGGCAGTGGGGGGACGGGAAGGCGCCGCCCCTGTACGTACCGGCCGTCGAGCGGATCGACGACGCGCTCGGCGCGGAGGTCGACGCGCGGCTCCGCCGGTGGGCCGCCGAGCAGGGGTTCGCCGAGCACGAACTCGACGCGCTCGACGCCGCCGGGTTCGGGCGGCTGGCGATGCTCACCCACCCCGACACCGAGGACCCCGACGCGCTGCTCATCGCCGCCCAGCTCAACGCGAGCTGGTGGGCGGCCGACGACTACTACGCCGACGACACGTCGCTGGGCGCGGTGCCCGAACTGCTGCCGCCGAGACTGGCCCTGGTGATGTCGGCGATGGACCCTCCCCCCGGCGCCGGGGACTTCACTCCCCCGCTCGATGCCGCCCTCGCCGACGACCTCGTGCTGCGGATGTTCGTCTCGGCCACCGGCCACCTGGGCGAGCACGCCACCCCCGCGCAGATCCAGCGGATCTGCTACTCGACCTTCGCGATGTTCGTCAGCTGGACCGCCTACGCCGCCTGGCGGGAGACCGGGCACCCCCCGGCGTGGGAGTACCTCGCCGCCCGCCAGCACGACAGCTTCTACACGTCCATGACGCTCATCGACGTCGTCGGCGGCTACGAGCTCCCCGCCGAGCTGTACTACGACCCGCGCGTCCGCCGCGCCCTGTTCCAGGCCGGCACCGCCTCCGTGCTGCTCAACGACCTGTTCTCGGTGGAGAAGGACGCCGCCGATGAGAAACCGGTCTGCAACATGGTCCTGCTCGTCGCCGCCGACCGCGGCTGCACCGTCGAGGAGGCCACCGAGGTCATCGTCGGGCTGCACAACGACTTCGTCCGCGGCTTCCAGGACGCCCACCGCGACCTGTCCTCCGTGCCCTCCCCGCCGCTCCAGTGGTTCCTGCGCGGGACGCGGGCGTGGATGGGCGGCGGCTTCGAATGGCACGCGACCAACGTCCGCTACGCCCGGTCGCAGGCCGCCACGGCGCCCGAGTCCCCGGCATCCGAGTCCCCAGCATCCGAGTCCCGTCAGCCGTAGGAGAGGAACAGCGATGACCATCACCAGCGACGCCGTCAAGTCCGTGCTCGCCAGCCCCTACCAGCGCTCCGTCGCCGACTACTGGAACAACGAACGCAACCCCGTCAACCTCCTCCTCGGCGACGTCGACGGCACCTACCACCACCACTACGGCATCGGCGAACCCGACTGGACGGTACTGGAGGGGCCGGAGGCCACCCGCAAGGAGCGGCTCGTCGCGGAACTGCACCGGCTGGAGACGGCGCAGTCCTCGTTCCTGCTGGAACATCTGGCGCCCATCCCCTCCGACGGGCGGGTGATGGACGCCGGCTGCGGGCGCGGCGGCACCAGTTTCATGGCCAACCTGCGGTTCGGATGCCAGGTCGAAGGCATCTCGATCTCCGAGGAGCAGGTGCGGTTCGCCGGTGAGCAGGCCGAGAAACGCGGGGTCGCCGACTCCGTCCGCTTCTCCTTCCGCAACATGCTCGACACCGGTTTCGAGACCGCGTCGTTCGACGGCATCTGGAACAACGAGTCGACGATGTACGTGAACCTGAACGACCTGTTCGCCGAGCACAGCAGGCTGCTCAAGCCGGGCGGGCGCTATGTGTGCATCACCGGCTGCTACAACGACGTCTACGGCCTTCCGTCCCGACCCGTCAGCCAGATCAACTCCCACTACATCTGCGACATCCACCCGCGCAGCGCCTACTTCGCGGCGATGGCCGCCAACGGGCTCGTGCCCATCAACGTCGTCGACCTGACCGAGGCGACGATCCCGTACTGGCAGATGCGCGCCAGGTCCCACCTGGTCACCGGGATCGAGGACGCCTTCCTCGAGGCCTACACCGGCGGAAGCTTCCACTACCTGCTCATCGCCGCCGACCGGATCTGACCCGCGACCGTCCCGCCGTACCCACGGAGGCCATCGATGACGATCATCAGCTCGCCCGACGGCGTCCAGGACGGCCCCCCGCTGCTCAGCCTGCCTCCCGCGGGGGCCCGCACCCTGGCCACCACCACCAAGACCCCGCCCCAGATGCAGGGGATCTCCTCGCGGTGGCTGCTGCGCAAGCTCCCGTGGGTCGAGGTCTCCGGCGGGACGTACCGGGTCAACCGCAGGCGCGTCCGCGCCGGGAGGCAGCGCAGGATCGGCTTCGCCTGGGAGGCCGCCGGGGTCCGCGTCGTGCCCGTGACCCTCTGCGGCCTCCCGGCGCTGCGCGGCCTTGAGGGCACCCCCGCGGGCAGGGAGCTGCTCTCCGCGCTCGCCTCCCGCTTCACCGCCCGCGACGTCGTGCCCGGTGAGGTCCTCGTCGAGGAGGGCACCCCCATCACCGGGGTCCTCGCCGTCGCCCGCGGCAGGCTGGAACGCCTCGGCAC